>JAIRLZ010000171.1 GCA_031259035.1 Treponema sp.
CCCGTGAGCGATCCGCGGAAAACTTCGGTCCAAACGGGTTCGCCGTTCGATTCATGGCCGATTTGATACCAGTTTGCGCTGTGATAGTCCACTCCGCTTGCGGATGCGTAGTCCTCTTCGTATATGATCTCTCCATCGTCACTATATACATAGGGTCCAAAGTAACGCCTGTCCGGATACAAGCCGTACGGCTCGAACCAGACGCCGCCGCCCATCGTGTTGGCGTTGGAGCTTACCATGCGCGTGAGGAACCGCTTCATCTCGCCATTTTCGATGGATTCCATCGTGCAGGTTTCCATATAAATGGACATCGTACGCGCAATATTGGCGTTCTTAAGCAATTCATTTTCGATCTTAAGACTGGCAGATTCAAACGCTTCATTGATTTTTTCGTTTATCTGCTCTCTGATTTGAGAGCTCGTCACCTTCTGCGTAATCAAAATAAAAAGCAGCGTGGATATTCCTATAATAGGAACAACTGACAATATAATACGCAAGGCTATGCTCTTGAATCGCATCTCTCATCCTCCACATGAAGATAAAAGTATATCCCTAACATGCCCGCTTTGCAAGCCTCATTCACAGTCTGCGTTCGTCCGCGCCGACGCGCGCAACGGACCGGTATAAAGCCGCCTTCTTGACATGCATTTTCCTTTCTTGTATTATGGGGAACCCTCGAAATTTGAAGTTTTCAGGGGGTTCTCACCCTTTTGAAAAAGTTTTGATAGGGAGCGTTTCCCAAAATTAACCCGAACGCAACTCGTGTTTTGGAAAACGCTCGATACATTGGGAACCCCCGGAGATCCAGCAGGGTTTCTGGAGGGTTCCTTATCTCTCTGTTTGTAGGAGGCATATTGTGGGAAACAACAAAAAAAGCCGGACGCTTGTCCGCATCGTATTGGCCGCTCTTTTTGCGGCGTTAACCGCGGCAGGCGCGTTTATTGCCATTCCCGTGGGATCCATTCCAATAGTACTGCAAAACCTGTTTGCAATGCTTTCGGGACTGCTTCTTGGCCCCTTTTTAGGCGGCGCGGCCGTTTTGCTCTACCTTGCCGCCGGCGCAATCGGCGCGCCGGTGTTTGCGGGCGGCGCGGGCGGCTTTGTTCACTTTGCGGCGCCCTCAGGCGGTTTTCTCTACGGCTACTTCTTGGCTGCGGTTGTCGCGGGGATCATAGCGTCCAGCCCCCGCGCGGAACAGAAGACGCGGCGTTGGCGGATCATCACAGCGGCGGTCGCCGGTATGCTGGTGGTCTATGTTCCCGGCGTTATCCAGTTGAAAATGCTTTACAATATGACGTGGAAGGCCGCCCTCCTCGCAGGCTGCGTACCGTTCCTTATTGGAGACGCCATTAAAACCGCAGCCGCCATCATCATCGCTCCGCAGTTGCGTTCCCTGATTGGCGACGCGACTCACTGACGGAAGTTCCGCTGCCGCATCACCTCGTAAAAAAGTACGCCCGCCGCTACCGACACATTAAGCGAATCTACGCGGCCTCGTGAAGGAATGGCGACAAGGGCGTCGCAGTGGCTGCGGAGCAGGCGGGAAATGCCGGAACCTTCGCCGCCAAGGATAAGGGCGACCCGCCCCGAAAGATCCTTGTTGTACACCGCTTCGCCGCCCATGTCAGCTCCGTAAATCCAGAAATCAGCGTGTTTGAGGTCTTCAACCGCACGTGGAAGGTTGGCGGTTTCGGCGACCGGCACCCATGCGCTCGCGCCGGCTGACGTTTTGGAGACGACGTCAGCATGTTTGGCAATGCGGCGGTTTCTGGTGATCACCAAGTCAACGCCGAATTGATCGCAAGAACGGAGAATAGCCCCATAATTGTGCGGATCCGTGATTTCATCCAACACCGCGACCAGAACATCCGCGCGGTTTTCTTCAATAATGCCGGCGATGAATTCCTCCAACGCGACATTCTTATCGAAAGAATTGGACGCTTCATTAACACACAGGGCGACGCCACGATTGCCGGGCGCAAGACGGTCAAGGTCGAACGCTCCGGTACGCTCCACACGCACCTTGTGAGCTTTTGCAAGCTCAAGCAGTTCCCGCGTACGCGGATTCGCTTTTGCGACCAGCAGAGACGCCATTGCCCCGCCCGCTTTTATTTTTTCCTCAATGGCGTGAAAGCCGGTTAAATATACCATATTGTTCCTTGCGCCGCAAAAATAGCGATTGACAACCGCCGCATTTATTGTATAATGCAGGCAGTTTTTTATGAAACCGCTTGTATTCTATATCATACTGGGCATCGCCGCCAACCTCGTACTTGCCGCTCTTGTATTGGGGGCGGTGTATTTCATCTTCGTCCGTTAAACCGGCGCAACCGCAGAGGACCGCAACTTTGCCAGCGCCTTTTCCACCCGCAACTCAGACGTTTCCGGCCCGAGCAGGCGCAGGCTGCCGAAAAGCGGCGGGCTTATCCGCGCTCCGGTTATGGCCACCCGCAACGGCATCAGCAGGTCGCCGAGTTTCACGCCGGCTTTTTCGGCTTCCACCTTCACAAAGGCTTCGGCGTCATTGTCGGTCATCGCCGCCATAGGCGCAATCAAACCTTTCCCCAACGTCAAAAGCGCGATGGTTTGCTGAAGATCCGCCTTTTTCGGAAAAAATTCGGGCGCGTCAGGCGGCGGAGGCTCTGAAAACAAGTAGGCCGTTTTCGCCGGAATTTCGGTGAGAAAATTCACCCGTTCCTTGACAAGAGTCATGGCTTCAACAAAGACCCGTTTCTGTTCCGCGTCCGGTTCCGCGCCCGCTTTTCCAAAAACGCCGGCTTCAACGGCAAAGGGCAAGGCGCGTTCCGCAAGCTCTCCGCTGGTTTTCATGCGGATATGCGAGGCGTTGTACCATGCGAGCTTCTTGTAATCAAACACAGCCGGAGCCTTGTTGAGTTTGTCAAGGCTAAAATGTTCGGCAAGCTCCTCAAGCGTGTAGATGTCCTTTCCCTCTTCGTATGAAGCGCCCAACAACGCCACATAGTTTACCAGAGCTTCGCTCAGATACCCCTGCCGCCGGAATTCATCAATGCTGGTCGCGCCGTGCCGCTTGCTGAGTTTCTTGCCGTCCTGTCCCATCACCATGGGGAGGTGGCAGAACTCAGGCGGCGTCCAGCCGAAACTGTCGTACAGGATGACGTGAATCGGCGTTGAGGGGAGCCATTCCTGGGCGCGCAGGACGTGGGTTATACCCATGAGGTGATCGTCCGTCACATTCGCAAGGTGATACGTGGGGAAGCCGTCTGATTTCAACAGCACCGGATCGGGATTGACATCCACATTTTTCCATTCAATGGCGCCCAAGAGGCGGTCGTGAAAGACGGTCGTTGTATCCAGCGGGATTTTAAGCCTGATGACAAACGGTTCGCCATCCGCAACGCGGGCTGCGGCTTCATCTTTCGGAATGGAGCGGCAATGGCGGTCGTAACCGGTCTCGCTGGAGTGAGCCTCCTCCCGCTCGCGCCTGATTTTTTCAAGCCGTTCAAGCGGACAAAAACAGTAGTACGCCTTATCCGCGGCGATTAGTTCAAGGGCGTATCGTTTGTACAGTTCAAAACGTTCTGATTGAATGTACGGGGCGCATATCCCGCCGGCATCGGGGCCTTCATCCCAGCGTATGCCAAGCCATGAGAATGTATCGTAGAGGTTTTGTACAAAATCCGCGTTGGAGCGCGCGCGATCCGTATCTTCCAACCGGAGGATAAACGCGCTCTTTTCTGATCCACACGCCTCTTTTGAATGCGCGAAAAGATAATTAAAAAGCGCCGTCCGCACTCCGCCAATGTGCTGCAACCCCGTAGGGCTTGGAGCGTAACGATCCCGAATGTGCATAATATGAGGAGTATACCGGAAAAAAAAGATAATTGCAATGGAGGCGCCTTCAAAACCAGAGTTGTTTTGAAGACGGTTGAAAAAGCGGCGCATTGCGCTTCATAATATGTGCAAAAAACCGCTGTCAGGCAGGGAATAGACGTGAATTTTCATTAAAGACAGTATTGACGATACAAAGAGATTGTTTTATTATTAAGCCACTGTGGAAAGTAGAAAGAATGTCCTAATCGTTACGGACGGCGTTGAGGCGACGCAAAAAATGGCCGCGGGAATCGCAAAAGCTCTCAAGGGAGCGAAGATCGTTTCTATTGCGGCGCCTGATTTTGGCGGGCAGGATATACTCCCGGCGGAAGTCTATTTTTTGGGCTGTGAGAAACCGAACCCAGCGTCTTTCGCTTATTTATCGGAAGTGCTGCGGCATATCAACCTCGCAGGCAGACCCTGCGGCGTCTTTTCACCCCAATCGGAAGAGGCGATAGCCTACCTTTCGGATATGGCGCATGACTCTGATGTCGCGTTGTACGCAAAACCTCTTTTTGAGAAGGATATTGAGCGCGTAAAATCGTGGACGGATCAGGTCATCCATAAAGGACAAGGTTTTAATCTTGACGACTATATCGGAAAAGTCCCTGATTTTCCCAAGCCGGGCATACTTTTTTACGATATTACGACGATACTTACCTCACCGGAGGCTTTTGATCACTGCCTTAACAGTATGGTTGAGCTTTATGAAGATCAAGGCATAGAAGCGGTCGCCGCCATTGAAGCGCGGGGCTTCCTTTTTGCGGCGCCTTTTGCGGATCGTATGGGCATACCGCTTGTCTTAATTCGCAAAAAAGGCAAGCTGCCCGGCAAAAAACTTTCAGCTCGCTATGACCTTGAATACGGCGAGGGGGAGATCGAGGTTCATGTTGATGACATTCCGTCCGGCAAGCGGGTTTTGCTCATGGATGACATTATCGCTACGGGCGGAACATTGAGGGCGACGCATGATCTTTTAACCGGCGCGGGCGCCATCGTTCCCGAAATTTTCGGCATTGTGGGGCTTCCTTTCCTAAACTATGAAAAAAAACTGCATGGCATACCAATACGGACGCTGATTCAATACCATGGCGAGTAAACCGGAGAACGGCTTTACGCGCCCCGCTCTCCTCAGCCGCCGCTCCGGACATCCTCTCGCCGCAATTATTTATACTTTTTTGTAGCTTTTATCGATATTTTTACATTTATGTATCTTACGGACAACGGGCGTCCGCATAATCCGCGCCGCCTGTTCCCCCAGCAACCCGCCGGCGGCGCCGCAATTTCACGAAAGAGCGTGGGAAAAGCGTTTTTTCGCGTTATAGACAAATTGCATATTATTGAGCCTTTCCCAAAACGGGCGGAGCGACAGTTTTGGGAAAGCTGCCTTAGATTTAGAGTGAAAAAGCGGTCTAAAGCCCGCTTTTTCGAAAGCTTTTCTCAAAACTAACCCGAACTGTGTTCGCTGAACATAGTTCGGGTTTTGGGAAAAGCTCTATTGATATGATATTGGCATGGTATTTGCTTATATTATTAAATAGTTTTATATATGACATAAGGAGTGTTTAATGTCACAAGTCATTGACTTTATTAAAACCCCCATAGAGGAACTTTATGGGGTGAATTGTTTCTCCAACGCCGTTATGAAGGAACGGCTGCCGAAAAGTATTTATAAAGAAATTCTCGCGGTACAGGCGAGTGAAAAAGAGTTGACTTTGGAAGCGGCTGAAGTGGTCGCCACAGCCATGAAGGAGTGGGCTATTTCGAAGGGGGCTTCCCACTATACGCACTGGTTCCAGCCGCTTACCGGGCTTACCGCGGAAAAGCACGATTCTTTTATTTCTCCCGCCGGCGACGGCAGGGCGCTTTTGGAATTTTCCGGCAAAGAGCTTATCAAGGGCGAACCTGACGCTTCGAGTTTTCCATCGGGCGGCTTGCGGGCCACCTTCGAGGCGCGCGGCTACACCGCGTGGGACGTAACCAGCCCCGCGTTTTTGAAACAGGACAACAGCGGCACCACCTTGTGCATCCCGACCGCCTTTATCAGCTACTATGGACAGGCGCTGGACAAGAAAGTGCCGCTTCTGCGATCCATTGACGCGCTCGGCAAACAGGCTGTCCGCGTACTGCGGGCGCTCGGCAACGAAAGTACCAAACATGTCTTTACCACCATGGGACCCGAACAGGAATACTTCCTCATTGACAAGAATTATTACGACGCTCGTCCCGATTTCATGCTTACGGGGCGCACGGTGTTCGGCGCCTTGCCCGCGAAAGGACAGGAACTTGAGGATCACTACTTCGGCGCGATAAAAGAACGGGTCGCCGCGTTTATGCGGGAGTTGAATTATGAGTTATGGAAGGTGGGAATTCCCGCGAAAACCCAGCACAACGAAGTCGCTCCGAATCAGTTTGAAATCGCGCCCGTTTACACGACCACCGCGTGGGCGACCGACGCGAATCAGCTTGTTATGGAAACGCTCAAGACCGTGGCGCGGCGGCATGGCATGGAAGCCATTCTGCACGAAAAACCCTTTGCCGGTGTAAACGGGTCAGGCAAGCACAACAACTGGTCCATCAATACGGATGACGGCCTCAATCTGCTGGATCCGGGCAAAAATCCCGAAACCAACGCCCGTTTCCTCCTGTTCGCCGCGGCTGTCGTTGAAGCGGTTGACCGCTATGCGCTCCTTATCCGCTCTGCGGCCGCCACCTCCGCGAATGATCACCGCTTGGGCGCGAATGAAGCGCCCCCGGCCATCGTCTCCATCTTCTTTGGCGGTCCCCTCACCGAGATTTTCGAAAATATCGCGGATGGAAAACCCATCATCCACTGGGAAACCGGCGAGCAGATCAAACTCGGCGTAACAAGCCTGCCCGCCCTTCCCAAAGACGTGTCCGACCGCAACCGCACCAGCCCGTTTGCCTTTACCGGCAACAAATTCGAATTCCGCATGGTCGGCTCTTCCCAATCAATCGCCACGCCCAACACGTATCTCAACGTTGCGGTCGCCCAAGTCTTGAGCGAATTTGCCGGCAAACTGGAAAAAGCGTCAGACAAAAACGCGGCTATTCTGGAGATCATCAAAGAATCCTATGGCAAACACCGCCGCGTGGTCTACAACGGCAACGGCTATTCTGAGGAATGGGTCAAGGAAGCGGAACGCCGCGAGCTTCCCAACGTGCGGAACGCGCCCGACTCGCTCTCGATTCTTGTGCAGAAGGAAACGGTCGCGCTCTTTGAAAAGCACGCCGTGCTGACTAAAGAGGAATTGGAGAGTCGTTACCACATCTATCTTGAGAAATACTCAAAACAGCTCAACATTGAAGCGGGCGTTACGGTTGACATCGCCAAACGCCAGATTTTCCCGGCTGTCACCACTTATGCGGGGCGTCTTGCCAAAGAAGCCGCGCAGCTTGCCGCTGTCGGCGCGACCAACATCCCGCAGGCGAAGCAGACGAAGCGCATAGCGGAACTTGCCGCCGAACTTTTCGACGAGATCGGAAAACTGGAAATTGTTCTTGCCGAAGCCCAGGAAAAGGAAGAGCCGTTTATCCAGGCGAAAACCTACTGCGAAAAGGTCAAGCCCGCAATGGACGCGGTGCGCTCCAAAGTGGACGCGCTTGAGAAAATTTCTCCCAAATCGATCTGGCCCCTCCCCGGTTATGAGGAAATGCTGTTTAAGCTGTAAGCGGAAAGGAAGCTGTTTCAATGCGAGATAGCTTCCTTTTTTTGAAATTCCCACTCCAATAATGCGGTGAACTTATCACGGAGGCTTTCCCAAAACGCGCACCAGGGCGTCAGTTTTGGGAAAGCCTCCACGTATTAACGGCAATTTTTTTAGAAACACCTTGAAAAGTAGAAATGAAGGGTATATACTTTCTTTCCATAAAATGAGGCTGTTCAAAATTCGGTTTGTTTTGGAACAGTCCCAAGCGTTTAAATCTTCAAGAATAGAGAGGAATTTTCTATGAAAATCGGATGCCCCAAAGAAATCAAGAACAATGAATTCAGGATTGGACTCACTCCAAACGCGGTGGAAGCCTATGTATCGGCAGGTCACAGCGTTTGTATAGAAAAGGGCGCGGGACTCGGCTCCGCCATCACCGATGACGAGTACAAAGCGGTTGGAGCGGACATTGTAGATACTGCCACTGAAGTATGGAACGCATCGGAGATGTTGATCAAGGTGAAAGAGCCGCTGGAATCGGAGTACGATTTGATGCGGGAAAACCAACTGGTGTACACGTACTTCCACTTCGCGGCGGACAAGCCTTTGCTTGACGCCTGTCTAAAGCGGAAAATCATTGCTATAGCCTATGAGACGGTACAGGAAGGGCGCGCGTTGCCATTGCTTAAACCGATGAGCGAGGTGGCCGGAAGAATGGCTTCCCTGATGGGCGGCTTCTATTCCGCAAAAACACACGGCGGACGCGGCTTGCTGCCCATGGGCGTGACCGGCGTAGCGCCGGCCCACATCGTGATCCTCGGCGGCGGCACAGTCGGCGCGAATGCGGCGTGGGTGGCGGCGGGCTTCGGCGCCCGTGTCACCATTCTCGACATTAACCTGCAACGCCTTGAGTACCTTGGAGAAATCCTTCCTCCCAACGTCAAGGCAATCTATAACGATCAGGTGACGCTGGAAACCTACATAAAAGATGCGGACATCGTGATCGGCGCGATTCTCATTCCCGGCGCCAAGTCCCCCAAGTTGATACGCCGCGAGCATCTCAAGACGATGAAAAAAGGCGCCGTGCTTGTGGATGTCGCCATTGACCAGGGCGGTTGCTTCGAGACGTCCCATCCCACCAGTCATGCGGATCCGGTGTTTGTCGTTGACGGCGTCATCCACTATTGTGTGGCGAATATGCCCGGCGCGTATGCCCGCACCTCAACGTATGCGCTGAACAACGCCACCATAGGGTACGGGCTTCAGCTTGCAAATAAGGGGGTGGAAAAGGCCTGCCGTGAAAATCCCGCCCTGCTTTCCGGCTTGAACGTCTACAAGGGCGAGACAACCTTCCCGGGTGTCGCCGAGGCGTTTGGACTTCCCTTGAAGAACGCCGCCGATGTGGTTATGTATAATTAGAGGGATTGGTTTAATAGTGTCCAAATTACTTAATGAAAGGAGTGATATATGTTTATTGAGAATTTCCCCAAAAAAGAAACCATAGTAAAAGCTATGGATTTTTATCAGGCGCCGGGCGCCGCCGCCGCGTTGATAAAGGACGAGGAAACGGTATTTTCCGAGTGTTACGGTTATCGCAGCACGGATGATCGCCGGGATCAAAACGCGGTGCGTGAAAGTACGCTGTTCGGCATCGCTTCCGTATCGAAGTCCTTTACTTCCGCGCTGATCGCCATGCTTGTAGACGAGGGTAAGCTTGACTATGATGTTCCCGTCAAGAATTATCTTCCCGATTTTAAGATGTCCGATCCTTTCGCTTCGGAGCAGATGACGCTGCGGGATATGCTCTATCATCGGACGGGGCTTTCCGGCCACGATTTGCTGTGGACGACGGGACTCACGGACAGGGCGGACTTGGCGCGCAGATTACGCTACCTTAAACCGGCGGCGCCGTTTCGTTACGCCGCTTCTTACAACAGCGTCATATATACGATGATCGGCTACATCGCGGAAGCGGTTACGGGCAAGACCTGGGATACGCTCATTCGGGAGCGGATATTTGAGCCGTTGGGTTTTACCGACAGCCTGACCTCCGTGAAAGATTTCAGCGCCGGCGCCGATTTTGCCAGGCCGTATTATATCCCGTTTGGGGAAAAGACTGCGGTGGAGTTGCCTATGGTCAATGTCGACACCGGCGGACCTGCGGCGGGGCTGAACGCTTCCCTGCGGGATCTTATCAAATGGGTGTCTTTTCATCTGGGCGACGGCACGGCGGGCGGGCGGACGCTCATTTCCCCGGAGCGCATGGAGGAAATGCATAAACCCGGCGTCGTATTCGGCGGCAGCCTGACATGGAATATCCCCGAAATACCCAGGGAATACACCTATGGCATGGGCTGGTTCGGCGAATACTACCGCGGACACAGAAGCGTGTGGCACGCGGGTGAGATCAACGGGTATTGTTCCATTGCGGGCTTTCTTCCGGATGACAAAATCGGGTATGTCGTAATGGCAAACCGCCACAAGCCGCTTTTGCCGTTCATAATGTCGATTAAACATACCCTGCTCGATGCGGGACTCGGTCTTACGCCCATAAACTGGCTTGAAAGATTGCAGTCCGAAAATGAGAACTTCAGCTTCTTTCATTTTCCGCATACGCTGGATCTGACGGAGAACATAGCGGCGCCGGACGGCGGTCCCGCGCGCGATGCGGAAGCGTATACGGGCGTATACAAGGATCCCGGCTACGGCGCGATAGAAATACTGACGGACAAGGGCGGTTTGAAAGCCGTCTATCGGGACGTTGAGGTGAAGATCGAACACTGGGGCGGTGATATGTTCAAACTCACCGGCATTTTGGAAGACG
>JAIRLZ010000177.1 GCA_031259035.1 Treponema sp.
TCCAGGGTTTCGCGTCTGCGCGCTAGAGAGAGCTTTTTTTCCCGCTGACGGGCCCCGCATTCCCGCATAAAGGCGCCATGAGCTTAAACTGAGAATTGCTGTCAGCAATTCCGATTTCAAAAAAAATATGATATAAAAGGGGCATGGGAGAGGACGTAATAGCAAGGCTGCCGGGGGGGGCTCAGGGAAACGGCGGAGGGTGTGCCTGACAGGAGGCAAGCCAGCAACGGGCGGAAATACGAAATAGCGGACTTTTTGATGAGCGCGTTTGCGGTATTTTATTAGGCGAAGCCTATACGGTTTAATACCCTGCGGCTTGCCGCGGCTGAAAGTAAGAATATAATGGAAGGATGAGCGAGATCATCCATAAAGAACATAATGTAAGTACGCTGATGTATCATATAGTATGCCCGGCAAAATACCGAAGAACGGTAATAACGGAAGATGTCGATAAGGAACTACGGGAAATATGCCTTGGGATAGAAGCCAGGTATGAGATAAAATTTTTAGAGATAGGGACGGAAAGAGACCGCGTGCATTTTCTGGTACAATCGGTGCCAACATACAGTCCAGAGCAGATAGCACGAACGATAAAGAGTATAACGGCACGAAAAATATTCGAAAGATGCCCTGAGGTGAAGAAGATGTTATGGGGAGGGGAATTCCGGACAAGGGGCTATTATGTGGGTAGCGCAGGCGAACACGGGGATGAACAAGCGATACAACGATATGTCAAGAATCAGGGGCGAAAAGCAGAGGAATACCAAAAAATACATGAAGGGAAGCGGCTTGAGCTGTTTCCTTATCAGAATAAAGCTTGAAGGTTAAAGATACCGCAGGGCTTGCCCTGCGGTTATTCATTTAACCCCGTACTGTTCTATAATTTTTTCAAAACCATATATCTCCGTTTGGGCCCTTTTATTCCTCGTATTTTTGGGCGCGGCTTACAGTGAAAGCAATAAATATCTAGGCTATTCCAAAACGCGCCTTAAGGCGTCAGTTTTGGAACAGCTTCTTACCCCATGGAGAAAATTGGATAAGCCGCAAATCCCAAACTCATAAAGAACTAGCAATTTTCTCCAGATGAACTATCACCAACAATTAGAGGCGAATGACTGCGGGCCCGTGCGCCTTGCGATGGTCGCGTCGCATTACAAGCGGTACATCAGCATTGGGGATGCGCGGAAGCTGTGCAAGACGGACCATATGGGCACGAATCTCGCCGGGCTGGCGGCGACTGAGAAGCTGGGGTTTGACGCGAAGGCGCTCACTTCTCGTCGTCATGAAAAAATCCGTCCTTCCAGTTGAAACGGCTTGCGTTCGGCAGGGGCGCGCCTTCTTGCGCCGCGGTCATGACGGTCTTGTAGTCCTTTTTTTTGAGCGCCGGTCCGGAAAAGTCAAGGATAAACCGCCTGAATCCGGCCTCGCGGAGGAAGGGAATTTTATCGACAATGGAAAAGGGTTTTTCGGGAATAACCAACGATTCGCCGGCGCTGAGCCCGGCTGCGCCGGATTCATTCCGTTCCGTAATGAGTGAAAACCACTCGTTTTGATTGTCGCTGAAACGTTCCCACGAATACAGGGGGCTCAAATCGTTGCGAATGCGGAAGAGCGCGGGATAGGCGAAAACCGGGACGAAAACGGAAGAACGCTCCTGCCGTTCAAACGTACGCTCAAGGTTCTGCCGGTTGTTTTCAAGAGGGGAGACGATGTAATCAACGCCAAGTTCTTGGATAAAGGCGGCCGCAAACCGGTTGAAAGCGTACAAGTAGGGTCCGGCTATGAGCTCCACCGCAGACTCCGCGCCGGCGGCTTTCGCCGCGGAATTCCGAAACAGCGAGACATGGGCGGGGTTGTTGATCTCAAACGTACGATAGCCTTCCTGACACAACCGGGGAATCGCCTCCGCAAAGGAGGATTCCAGCGACTGCGGAAAAAAGGGATCAAAGGCGAGGATAAGGTCATCGGCGCGAAACGGGAGGAGCCGCTTTCGTTTGTCAGACATGTCAAGAAGATAGTCAAGGCTGCGCGTGTTCAACGTCAAAATCACTTTTACGGGTTTTATAGACTGCGCCGCATACAGATCGCTTATGTGGGAGACCGCCGCGTAAAGCCCTTCCGGCAGGATTCTCGCGCTTTTTGGTTTTTTGGCGGTGGCTCTTCCGCGCCCCGCAAGCTCGACATAGGGAGCCTTCTCGTGTCCGGGCGCGCGTTTGAACATGGCGATGTTTTTTGGAATGATCGGCTGGCGCCGTTGCGAAAATCGCGGCGAAAATCGCCACGACATCGCCTTTGTTTGAATGAGAAAAACATCGTCTCCAACCGTAAAAGCGGATGGAATTGATATCCACGCCTCAAAGCCGGTCATTTCGACCGCCGTGAGTTTGTATGAAAGCCGCTTGGAATCATCGGAGCTATGGATGCGGATGGAATCGCCTTCAGCCACAGGCGTATTTTTGTACGCGACAAGCCCCTGACAGTCCTCCCCTTTTCTTCTGACTTTCAGAATTTTTCCCAACGCAATGCCAACCCCGCCGGTTTTTCGGGGGTTGAGAAAAGAAAGGTCCGTGTGTGAATCATAATGAAACAGAGTTTTCTCACGGGCAAAGTCATTCTGAAGGATGCGCTTGGCCCGCTCCATCGACTCGGATATCTGTTCCTCGCTTCCGCCCAGCGAATCAATCGCCATGCGATAGGCGCTCACCACTACGCCGGCGTAGTCCGCGTTTTTCATGCGCCCCTCGATCTTGAAGGCGTTGACGCCCGCATCCGCCAAAAGCGGAATTTTTTCGATCATCTGGAGGTCTCCGGGGCTGAAAAAGTACCCTTCTTCGGAAACGCGGCCTGCCGTACGGTACATCCGCCTGCACGCCTGTGTGCACATGCCCCGGTTTGCGGACTTTCCGCCCAGAAAGCTGGAAAACAGGCACAGACCCGATTCGCTTATGCAGAGCGCCCCGTGGACAAAGACCTCAAGCTCCGCGTTGGTTTTGGAACGTATGTCCCGTATCTCTTCAAGGGCGAGTTCCCGCGCAAGAACAACTC
>JAIRLZ010000207.1 GCA_031259035.1 Treponema sp.
GTTCGGGTTAGTTTTGGAACAGCATGGCAGTTTGCAAGGTAAAAAATCGCCTTTTCAGGCGATTTTTGGAGGTTTTATGCGCGAAGCGCAACAAACTGCTAGCTTAAATCAAAAATATTTGATATACTGAGCCAGTTTCAAAACCAACCCAAACGCAGCTCGCGGTTTGGAACCGGTTCATATATTATTACTAGCAGCCTGTTGCGGATGTATGGGCTGCCGCGCCTTCGGTTTGCGAACCTTCGGTTCGACGGAGTTTGCGCGGAAGAAAAGGCGCAAAAATACGCCTTTTCTCCGATTTTGGGCGCGAAGCGCAACAAACTCCTAGAGCCTTTCCCAAAACTGACGCCATAAGGCGCGTTTTGAAACAGCCTCTATTACCATGAATATAAACGGACGGCATTACAGGACAATCTGGCTCAAAGAAGATGACAAGCGCGTGGTGCAAATCATCAATCAATTGGCGCTGCCCCACCGGTTCGAAATTCTCGATGTGCGTACCGCCGCTGGTGTACAGCGGGCGATCAAGGACATGTACGTCCGGGGCGCGGGGCTTATCGGAGCCGCCGCCGCCTTCGGCATGTACCTCGCCGCGTTGGAAGCCGGAGACCGTTCTTTTGAACAGGACGTTTTGCGGGCGGCGGAGGCGCTCAAGGCGACCCGTCCTACGGCGAGCAACCTTGCGTGGGCGGTGAACCGTATGCTGGCGCGGTTGACCGGCTGCGAGGCGGCGCGGCTCAACGCGGCGGAAAAACGGGACGCCGCGCGGCGTACGGCTCAAGCTGTCGCGGATCAGGATGCTGATTACTGCAAACACATCGGAATGTACGGACTGGACATCATCAAGGCTGTGGCTGAACGGAAAAAGGCTCGGTACGGGGCGTCCGCGCCACCGGTGCATATCCTGACCCACTGCAACGCGGGCTGGCTTGCGTTTGTGGACTACGGTTCGGCGCTTTCGCCGGTATACGCCGCTTTTGACGCGGGCATCAACGTACATGTATGGGTGGACGAGACCCGTCCCCGCAATCAGGGGGCGAATTTGACGGCATGGGAATTGTGCCGGCATGGAGCGCCGCACGATCTTATCCCCGATAATGCGGGCGGTCATCTTATGCAGCGCGGACTGGTGGATATGGTGATCACCGGAGCGGATCGCGTAACCCGTCGCGGCGATGCGGTGAACAAGATCGGCACGTACCTAAAAGCGGTCGCCGCGCAGGAAAACAATGTTCCGTTCTATGTGGCGCTGCCCTCGTCCACCTTTGACTTTGCTATGAGGGAGGGGATAGAGATACCTATTGAGGAACGAGACGCTTCGGAGGTACGCTTTGTCAGTGGAAAAACCGCGGACGGGAGCATCGAGACGGTACAAATCTGCCCGGACGAAACCCCGTCGCGGAACTGGGGCTTTGACGTAACGCCCGCGCGGTATATTCGCGGATTTATCACGGAGCGGGGCGTTTGCGATGCGTCCGAAAAGGGGATTCTTTCACTGTATCCCGAATACGCCGGCGCCCTGCCATGAGCGGCGCTCCGGCAGCTTGATGAAACATATACGGAAGCGGCTTTTCCTTGTTTTGGGGAAAAGAATGGTATTCTTTGCGGAAATCTCCGCTGAACATAAGGAGTAAACAATGGCAATTATCGGCATTATCGGCGGCAGCGGTCTGGACAACCCGGACATGTTGCTGAATCCGCGTGACGAGCGGGTGACGACGCCCTATGGAGATCCTTCGTCGCCTTTGAAACGGGGGGTGGTCGATGGCGTGGACGTGGTGATTATTGGACGACACGGGCGGGAGCATACGATACCTCCAACCCAGGTGAATTATCGCGCCAACATAGCTGCGCTCAAGGCGGCGGGCTGCACCCATATCTTGGCGACCACGGCTGTGGGATCCCTACAGGAGGAAATCCACCGGGGAGATTTTGTAATCATTGATCAATGTATTGATTTTACAAAACAGCGGAAAATGACCTACAACGAGTCCTTTGAACCTCACCGTCCGGTACACACCGCTATGGCCGACCCCTACGACCCGCGCCTGCGAACCATACTCATTCACGAATGCCTGCGGCTGAACTACAAGTTTCGCTCGCGTGGAACTGTAGTGACCATTGAGGGTCCCCGATTTTCCACCCGCGCGGAATCCAATATGTTCCGTTCATGGGGCGCGGATGTAATTAACATGTCCATAGCAACGGAAACCATTCTGGCAAATGAGATCGGAATTCCCTACGCAGTGGCGGCCATCGTCACAGACTACGACTCATGGCGCGCCGGCGAGGAGCCGGTAACGTGGGAGGCAGTCTCGAATGTCTTCGCCGAAAACGCCCAGAAGGTTGCCGCATTGCTGCTCGGCGTCATTCAAAATGTCGGACAAAGTGTCTGACAAAGTGTCTGACGAAATGTCTGACGAAATGTCTGAAGTTGTCCGCTGGTTTGCCGCCTGAGCGCGCATCCTTCCATAAAAGCCTCTGGAGTGTTCCCAACAAAAACCGCCGTCCGTGAAGGGGCGTTCTGGAAAAACCTCTTTACGCCGCTCTATATTGTCGCGCTCATTGTTTTTCTCAAAAAGCTCACAGATTCTCCCGCTAAAAAATTCGCTTGACAAACGCAACGCATTATATTACCATATCAATATGGTATCAAAATGATACCAAAATAATCTTTATGTGGAGGAACATGATGAATGATGTACAAAACAGCAGGGAAAAC
>JAIRLZ010000016.1 GCA_031259035.1 Treponema sp.
CTCACCCCTTGGACAGTGTGACCATTCAGCATCAAAATGAGCAGGGGACATGGGTAGATGTTCAGGATCGCGGTACGGTAACCGTAACCCTTGTGGTGGGCGCGGAAGCGGTGTCAAGCGACAAACTGGGTGATTTTATTGACGAAACCCAAATCGCCGTTACCGGTTACTCAATCAACGGCAAGTACGCGTTTGCGGCGGCCCTCTATGATGACCGGATTAAGGTAGCCATTCCCGGCGCGGCGGGCGCCAGCGGACCCCAGACCTGGCGCTACAATCCCGCCGGCACGGTCTATAGCTGGGGGAACGGGAATCTCGCCGGGGGTGAATTAATCGGCGATCATGTGATGAAGAACCCCGGCCGGTCCACCGAAATTTTCCGGCGCTTCCTTACCCACTTCAACTACTACGAGCGGTTGCGGGGGATTGACGCAAACGGCGATTTCTCCCACGGCTACGCCCAGCGCCTGCCCTACGACGGGCATGAACTGGTCGCCAGCATGTATCCCCGGTCGGTCATTGAACGCGCCGTCATCAACGACTTCAATGACGGCTCCGAACAGGACGCCATAGCTTTCCAGGGGGCGCGGATTGTGTACCGCAAACTCATCGATCTGGGAGCGTCCGCAGCAACGCCGGGCGGGACGTCCATAGACAAGGCCGGCATAGATAACTTGCTGGTATTCAACTATCACACATGGGCTTCTGAGGGCGATCCGCACGCCGCGGTTTCAGGGTTGCAGCGGGCGAATGAGTCCCTCTATATGAACTGGTATTTTAACGGCGGCGCGGAGCCCACCTATTTAACCGATACGGCGCAGTTGTATCCCTGGAACCACGATCCCTTCTTTGAGGATGTGCTGGTAGCCGGCGGCTCCAATTCCTACGAGCGGCACTACGGCGGCTTCCCGGTTATGATGCCGTGGCCCTGGGCCGGTTCATATTATCCGGCAAAATAAAGGAGTATGCAAGATGAAAAGAAATTTGCTGTTTACCCTATTGCTTGCGGGCTTCATAGGGGTGTTTTTTATCGCCTGCGATAACGGCGGCGATCCAATAGATGATCCAGATGATCCGGCGGTCTCCATTTCTGGTTCAAGCTGGTCAGACACTTTAAATCCTGAAACCACTCTTTTGTTTTCGGCTAATCAGGTTACCTTGGGCGGCGGACATTCCGCGGCGACTGGAGATAAGAATTGGTATTGGGGAGAAATGGACGGACAGTCCTATCCATATGACGTGGTGGAAAAGGCGGCTGAAATTGAGGATTTGCTGGATAAAGTGGAAGACAACTGGGGAACCAACTATACTGACTGGCCTGACGCGGTTATCGTGGTTTGGACGGATCCGGCTAAAAACATCGGCTTCCAGTTGCATTATTACGCGAAAGGGAGCGGAAAAAGTTATGAACGGCTGATATGCTGGCTTGATCCGGCGCACGAGTTTAAACGCAATTAACGTCGCGGCGCCCGCCAAAGGCGTGATCGGCGCGGGTTTCCCGAACAGGGTGCCCGCGCCGTTTTTTTTCCCGCCGCAGAGCGAGCGCGTTGCGCGGCGGGCGTTAAAACAGCGCAATTTCTGATAAAAAGTCCGCAATAACTGATTGGCGTTCTTTTTTTTTCCGCCTTATACTGAAAAATATCATTTTGTTCGGGAAGAAAAATATGCTCCATATTAAAGATATACAGATTCGGGATCCCTTTGTAGTTCCGCGGGATGGATGTTATTACCTTTTCGGCTCCACCGACAAGGATATATGGCGTTCTCCGGGCGAGGGTTTTGACGTGTATATCGGAGCGGGGAGCCTTGATGAATTTGACGGTCCCTTCCCCGCTTTTAGACCCCCGGACGGCTTTTGGTCGGAAAAGAACTTCTGGGCGCCGGAAGTCTACTTGTATAGAGGGACATATTATATGTTCGCCACATTCCTGCCTAAAAAAGGGCGGCGGGGTACGGCGGCGCTGAAAAGCGAAGCGGGACTCATGGGGCCATATGTGCCGTGGAGCCTCAATGCGCATGGCGCGCCGGGGAATATAACCCCGGATGAGTGGGATTGTCTTGACGGCGCTTTTTTTATGGAAGAAGGGAAGCCGTGGATGGTGTTCTGTCACGAATGGCGGCAAGTTGGAGACGGCGAAATATGCGCTATGCCATTGACGGATGATTTGCGGCAGGCGGCCGGGGAGCCGCGCCTGTTATTTCGTTCCAGCGAAGCGCCGTGGTCATACGAACTGCCCGCCCACGCTTCCGGCAGTTATGTCACCGATGGACCTTTTATGCACCGCGCCCAGGACGGAACGCTTTTCATGCTGTGGTCCGCTTTTGGCAAAGACGGCAATTACTGTATCGGCGCGGCGCGCTCAGAAGACGGAACGCTCCACGGTCCGTGGAAACAGGATGCCGCTCCCCTCTATGGGGCGGACGGAGGGCATGGGATGATATTTCGTGATTTTAACGGTACGCTCCGTCTGGCGATCCATTCGCCGAACAGCCACCCCCATGAACGGGCGTTTTTTATTGAGGTGCAAGAAGCGGGCGGCGTCTTGACACTATCTCAAGACCGGCTGTGAATGCCAGCCCGTAACAATTGAGGAGGGTTTATGAGGGAAAAAACGGCGACGCCGGGTATAAAAGCGTTTCTGTATGAGCAGGCGACATCGTATGCGTTCCTAATTCCGTGGCTGATTGGATTTTTTGTACTTACGGTGTACCCTATGGCATATTCCCTATACCTGTCCTTCACCGATTACAATGTTCTGGAAGCGCCACAATGGGTTGGAATCAAGAACTATTTCGTGATGGTCTCAGGCAATGAGCGGTATGCCCATGACGGACGGTTTCTCAACTCGTTGTTTGTCACCCTCCACTTTGTGTTCGTTTCCGTGCCGGTGAAGCTGATGTTCGCCTTGCTGGTGGCTGTGCTGATGAACCAGAAACTCAAGCTCATTTCCTTGTACCGGACGGTCTACTACATTCCCACCTTGCTCGGCGGCTCGGTCGCCATCTCTGTGTTATGGCGGCGCCTTTTTTCCGGAGACGGGGTTATTAACGCCATACTGCGGACTATTGGGTATGCGGATCCGCCTTCGTGGATTTCAACCCCGGAATACGCCTTGGGAACGCTTGTCATTCTGGCGGTGTGGCAATTCGGCAGCCCCATGATCATCTTCCTTGCGGGACTCAAACAGATACCGCACGAATACTACGAAGCGGCGAGCGTGGACGGCGCGGGCAAGACGCGGCAGTTTTTTCATATCACCCTGCCCGCTCTCTCCCCAATCATTTTGTTCAATCTGGTTATGCAGATGATCAGCGCGTTCCAAGCCTTCACCCAAGCGTACATTATCTCAGGCGGCAATGGAGGACCGGTGGATTCGACCATGTTCTACAGCCTGTACCTCTATCTCCACGGATTTGCCTGGGGGCATATGGGATACGCCGCGGCTATGGCGTGGACGCTGCTCGTCATTATCGCGGCATTGACGGCGTTGACTTTTAAGATTTCCAACTCCGTGGTGTCTTACGGAGGAGAGTGAGATGCAGAGAAAAACAGCGAGACGTATTACCGCGAGTATGACGAATCTCATCATCATTCTTCTGGGATGTTTGATGCTCTATCCGGTCGTCTGGCTCATCATGGCGTCCTTCAAGGAAGGATCGCACATTTTCAGCGATCCCAGCCTCTTGCCCAAAACATGGTCGCTCCAGAATTACGCAAAAGGCTGGGAAGGGATAGGCATTGTTTCTTTCAATACCTTCTTTGCCAATTCATTCATTATATGTATCCTCTGCGTCATTTTTAACGCGATTTTCTGTTCGCTTACGGCATACGCATTTGGACGGCTGGAATTCAAGGGGCGGAAATTATGGTTTGCCCTTATGATGGTGACGCTGATGCTTCCAGGACATGCCACCACCATTCCCCAGTACCTTATGTTCCGCGGTTTCGGTTGGATCAACACCTTTCTGCCATTCGTCATACCCAAACTGTTCGCCACCGACGCCTTTTTTATATTCCTGTTGGTGCAGTTCGTCCGCGGGCTGCCAAAAGACATGGACGAATCCGCCCGTATTGACGGGTGCGGAAAATTCCGCATATACTGGAGCATCGTTTTGCCGCTCAGCGTTCCCGCCATCATAACAACCGTGTTATTTACATTCCTGTGGACATGGGACGACTTTTTTAAGCAGATGTTGTACCTCAATTCGCCTGAAAAATACACGGTTCCTATGGGCTTGCGGCTGTTTCTGGATTCCTCTGGAGCGTCTTCCTGGGGACCGATGTTCGCCATGTCGGTGTTGTCTTTGTTGCCTTGTTTTATTCTGTTTTTCTCGTTGCAGAAATACTTTGTTCAGGGTATTGCCACTACGGGAATAAAGGGATAATCGAATCGAGTATTAAGTGGCGGGCTTGTCGCCTGACTCTTGATATAAATTTTTATTTTCCAAATGAGGAGGAAAGTATGAAACGTGTTTTACTAACGGTTATCACCCTCGCGGTGATTGGACATTCGGTTTTTGCGAACGGCGATTCACAGAAAGCGGGCGCCGCTCAAGGGGCGGTGCGCTGGTCATACTGGGGTTCTGAAGCTCGAATCAAAAACAACCAGTTGATCATCGACAAATTCACCGAACAGACGGGGATCATTGTCGCGTCAGAGCCGGCGCCCGGAACAGGCGATCATTTTACCAAATTCGCAACCCAGTTCGCCGGCGGCAACGCGGCGGACATCGTGCAGCTTGGAGGCGACTTCTCGAATCTCAACGTCAACGACGTCTCGTCCGTGTTGCTGCCCTTGGACGATTTTGTAAAAAGCGGCGTTATTGATACGTCCAAGGTGGATAAATCCGCGATTACGGAAGGAACGGTGAACGGCAAGCTGTACGCGTTGCCCCTTGCCGCAAATATGCCCGCCTTGGTTTACAACAAATCCCTGCTTGAGCGCGCGGACGCGCCCCTTCCCAAGTTGTCCATGACATGGGCTGAGTTTGACGCATGGCTTGAGGCTGTTAAAGCGAAACTTCCCGGCGGCGTGTATCCCTTGGCCGACAACAGCGCCAATTCGGATCAGTCCGTTTTTTTCGGCTATTGGCAGGGGCAGAACGGCACCAAAATGTGGGACGGAAAACAATCCTACACTACCGCGGCAAGCGCCAAGCAGTATTTTGATCTCTGGGCTGACTGGCGGGCGAAAGGCTACATCCCTGACGCGGCGACCGCCGCGGACTATCCCGAAACCAACGAGTCCAGCTCCTCTTTGATCGCCGGAAAAGTGGCTGTGTGTATCATCTGGTCAAACCAGCTTTTGAACTATCAAAACGCCACACAAGACGCGCTTGATCTGATCGAACTTCCCAATGCGGCGGCAACCAACGGATTGTGGGGGCAGATGAGCCAGATGATGGCGATTAACAAGAACTCCAAAAACGCCGAAGCCGCAGCCAGGTTCATCAACTACCGGGTAAACGACCCTTCGGTGTGGGTGATCATGGGAGCGGATCCGGGAACGCCGGTTAATTCCGCGGCCCGCGCCGCGCTTCCCGCGTCTCCCATAACCGACAAAGTGAACGCCTACCTGAATGTAGCCGGCGCCCATACCAGGGCCCGTGATCCAAACATGCCCGGCGACTCCCAATGGAACAGTCGGCTCTACACTATCGCCCAGAATGTGTCCTACGGACGGATTGACACAGCCCAAGCTGGACAACAGGTCGTTGATTTGATCGCCGAGCTTACCCGCAAGTAAGATTTTACCGGAAAAGCCGTTCAATTTGAACGGCTTTTCTTATCTGGAATCCGCTATTTATAGTCAAGCGGCGGCGTAGTTCAGGACGGAACAAACGGCTCACGCTTAACCGCCCGCTTAATCCAGCCTCCCGCAAAACTCAATACAAACGCAAAAGGCGACACCAAAGCTTGCGTAACCTGATTCTGCTGATAAAAGCCGGGAAACAGCTTTATGACCATAGTGAGGAGGACGCCTAAAAACACATATGTCCAAAAGGCGCGGAGGATATGCAGGGTTATAGAGCGTTTTTTTTCGGACTTGGCAAAAGCGTAGATGACGCCCGACACTGCGGCTATGAACCAGAGCGGATTCATGTAGATGATGTTCGCGTTGTGATACGTATAATCGTGATTGGTGAAGAACGTCATAAAAAAGAGAATAAGCCCTACAACGCCGAAAAACAACCCCAAAACGCTTTGACTCAAACCCCACAAGCAGCGTCCCAGTCGAGGTCTGGTTTTTTGCAGCATATCGAAAAAAACGAGCGAGAGAGCGATAAAAACACCCAAAACGAGTTCGCGGATCCACTGTCTGCGCGGTTTGTCCAGAACCGGCGGACGATTGACGGCTTTGTTAAGCGTCTCAACGGAAGACACCAACTTTCGCGTGGCGCCGTCTTTGTCGACATAGGTGAAATCAGCGATGCGATTCCCGACTTCGGACGGCAGAAACATCTCCTGCCATACGGTGAGGGGAACGTCAATGTCCTGTCCCATGAGGGCGTTGAGGAACCAGTCGAAAAACGGCGAGAACCACGTGTGCCGTCTGACATGCTGGCGCAACGTATACCGCCCGGGCGCGTCGCCGAAAGCCGCCTTGAACTGCCCGTCCACCGCCATGTCAAGAATGTCCCGAATGCGGGTCGAACAGTTGTCTTTGAAATGGTGGTAGTAATAGCTGCGGTTTTCGGGACGGATGTTGTTTTCCGCAAACCGCCGCACGTCTTCTTTTGTTTCAGGCGAAAGATCGAGCGTGTACACCACTATATCGCGGTTGGTTTGGATATACCGGTCAAAGCTGCGTTTGGCGGAAGACGCCGCGCACAAATAGATAAGCCTGCCGAAAGCGAAATTTTTGAAGAAATCTTCACTCTCAAAGGAGAAGACGCCCCAATCATAGAATGTCTGGGCGCCCGTAACGCCATCTTCTATGATGAGGGCGAGGTGTCCCCACCAGAAAAAAACTTCGTCTCCGGGACCTAAAACGGCTATTTTTATGGTAAATCTATCGGTCAACCTATCGTTCAGCATATCGTTTCGCCGGCTCGCGTCAGGGCTGTCCTGCGCGAGAAGCGTCCGTTGCGCGCACGGCATAGACGCGCCCGCGAGGAGGGCGAGAACCGCTATGGCGATCTTCGTTGTTTTTAAGGGTTGAAACATGGGCTATTATCTACTATTTTCTCAATTAAGGCAATAGGAAGCGCCGCTCTGCATGTGTTGCAAAATCATCTCATATTGTGTATAACATATCTACATGCAGCGTAGTTATAAAAAAAAGACGGTGCGTCTGGATGTCTGGGAGCGGCTCAATGAGTGTCATCAAGCCGGAGTCCCATGTTCCGCACCGTCTTACCGCCGATAATTTATAATCGGCGAAATGTCAATAAATCTTAATTAAAAGAGGCTTTTATGTACAAAGAATTTCTTCCCTATGACGTGGTGCGGAACAATGCGCTTAAACTGGCTTGCCGTATTTGCAACGAGGGGTTTGTTCCTGACGTCATCTACGTCTCCCTGCGAGGCGGCGCCTACATGGGGAACGTGATAAGCGAATATTTCAAGACGATACGCAAGAGCGGCAGACCGGTGTACTATGCGGCGGTTGTCGCCCGTTCCTACACCGATGTCCGCGCTTCGGAAAATATAAAAGTGGAAGGCTGGACATACGATCCGGCGTATCTTCGCATTGGGGACAAGGTGCTTTTGATTGACGATATTTTCGATTCAGGGCGCACGGTGAATTTTCTCGCCGAGATCATTCTTGAGAAAGGCATTCCGCGCCGCGATCTGAAAGTCGCGGTGCATGACTACAAATATTTTTACGACAAGCCGGAGCAACTGCCCATACAGCCGGATTTTTGGTGCCGCAAGCACGATCTGTCCGTAACCGACGAAGAGACGTGGATACACTACCTGAGCCACGAACTCATAGGGTTGTCGCCGCGGGAACTGGAAGACCACTATTACAAGTACGACCCGGAATTGCGCGAAGCGCTCAAGTCCCTGGGCTGATATTCATTCCGCGCCGCGATCTGAAAGTCGTGGCGCATGACTACAAATGTTTTTACGACAAGCCGGAGCGCCCGCCCATACAGCCGGATTTTTGGCGCCGCACACACGATCGCAACCGACGAAGACAGCGGATACACCACCTGAACCGCAACTATTGACACGCTATAATTTCCATAGTATCATACAAAGAGTTTCATATAGAAATCCATAAAACGAACTTTTCCAAAAATAGTAAAAAGGAGCGAAAATAAAAAAATGAACAATTGTCTAAACACGCTGCCCACAGCCCCCCCCCCCCCCCATGCCGTCTTAAACCGCGCCCTTGCGCCGCCGTTGGCTTTCATAACGCCCGCAGGACATCCCATACTGCCGCCCGCGCACAAGGCGCT
>JAIRLZ010000034.1 GCA_031259035.1 Treponema sp.
TGAACGGAGTGAAACCCGCCGGTAATGACCGCTTAAAAAGGGTTAAAAGCGAGGGCGCGTGATGTAGGGGCAGCCGGGACACGCCGATTCCCCGGCTGCGCCCGCTTCTATGCGCGGCAAAAATTGATTTTGACGAAGCGTTTCAGAACCTCTATGTACGCGCTGAAATAGCCGCGTACCGATCTTGTTTCAAATTTCAAGACGGAGGTTATCCAACTATCCCTGAATCCAGCGCCAGTAAAAACGAAGCGTTCCTTTTTCTCCAAATTTCCCTCAAAAACCAATTTTTTCAAAAAGAATCTATCGACAGAATCATAATCTTCTTTTATACTATAAGGGCATGCGTTCCGGTAAATCCGGAATTTTTATCAAGGAGAAATCTATGTCTGAAGTTTTATCTATTATATTAGGCGGAGGAAAAGGCACCCGTTTGTTTCCTTTAACCAAGGACCGGTCAAAACCGGCCGTTCCATTCGGAGGGAAATTCAGGCTGGTCGATATACCAATCTCAAATTGCATCAACGCCAATCTGCGGCAGATATATATTCTAACCCAGTTTAATTCGGCGTCTCTGCACCTGCATATAGCCAAAACCTATAACTTCGATTCGTTTTCAAAAGGCTTTGTGGAAATCCTCGCCGCCGAACAGACGCCGGAACACAGCGATTGGTATCAAGGAACGGCAGACGCTGTGCGGAAAAATTTCCTGCATTTCAGAACCGCCCATCCCGATTATTACCTGATTCTTTCGGGGGATCAGCTCTACCGTATGGATTTGCTTGATTTTCTGAATAAGCATAAAGAGTCCGGCGCGGCTATTTCCATAGCATGTACGCTGGTGGGACGGGAGGACGCCAGCCAACTCGGCATCCTCAAAGCGGATAAAGGCGGCGTCATTACGGAATTTCTTGAAAAACCAGGTCCGACAAAGGATATTTCAGACTTCAAGGCGCCCAAAGAGATTGCCCCCGGCAACAACAAGGATTACTACCTCGCGTCAATGGGCATCTATGTGTTCAACGCCAAGACGATGGAAGAATGCCTAAACAACGGCTTCGCTGATTTCGGCAAGGAAATCATTCCGCAGGCAATCAACCAGATGAAGGTAAGCGCCTATACGTTCAACGATTATTGGGAAGACATCGGAACCATCAAGAATTTTTACGAGGCGAATATCGAACTTACCACAGTGCGTCCGCGCTTCGATATTTACGATGAAGAGCGTCCGATTTATACGCACCGCCGCAATCTTCCTCCTTCAAAGGTAAATTTCGGCAACATCACCCAGTCCATCACGGCTGAAGGCTGCATCATCACCAACGCATCAATAACCAACTCCATCGTCGGGCTGAGGACGCTGATCGAGAATGGGGCGAGTCTTAACGGCGTGGTTTGCATGGGATCGGATTACTATGAGTCCGAAATCGTTAAAAAGGCGAACGCCGGAAAGCATGTTCCGAACATCGGCATAGGGAAAGGCACCATCATTAAGGGGGCGATTATTGACAAAAACGCGGCAATCGGAGAAGGCTGCCGCATCGGTATAGACAATATACCCCGGAATGACGGGGAGTACGGCAATTACCACATCATTGATGGCGTTATCGTAATTCCGAAGAACGCGGTGCTGTATCCGGGAACGGTCATATAAGCCTTCGAATTTGGAAAAAGGGATCTTCATGCATACTCAGAAGCTACGTCAAAATTGGAAGATGCGGATGCATATGAGTCCGCATGACACTGATGAATATGTGAACGCCGTTGTTCCCGGTTCGGTTTACAACGATTTGCTTCTCAACAAAAAAATGGACGATCCATTTTGGCGTGACAACGAAGACGCGGCGTTCTCCCTTATGGAACATGACTTTGAGTATACGTCTTCTTTCTTTATAGATAGCGCGATTCTTGAGAGCGAACACATAGCGCTGCGGTACAACGGACTTGACTCCATCGCCGACGTGTACTTCAACAACGTGTTTTTGGGGCAAGCTGATAATATGCACCGCGTGTGGGAATTCGACGCGACGCCGTATGTGATAAAGGAGAACGCCGCCTGCAATAGCGTCAGGATACTGTTTCATTCGCCCACTACGTTTGCGCGCGAGGCGTACGCGGCAATCAGAACAGACGGCTCGTCCGATTGTCTTGACGGGTTCCCTCAGGTGCGCAAGGCGCACTGCATGTTCGGTTGGGATTGGGCGCCCCGCCTCCCAGACGCCGGCATCTGGCGGGATATTGAGCTTCTCGGTGTAAACAAGGCGCGTATTGATGGGGTCTATATTACGCAAAAGCATGAGCGGGGAACCGTGGAGCTTGCGATTGATATCGCCGTGAAAAATATTGGCGATAAAAGCGGACGGGAAGCAGGAGAGGAACAGCTTGTGTACGCCGTCGTTATTGTTGATCCTTCCGGCGCCGAAATTTTTTGCGAGCGTTCTTCCAAAAACAAGCGGCGCGCCGCCATCGAACATCCCCAGTTGTGGTGGCCTCGCGCCTATGGGGAACGGCCTCTCTATACGGTGAAAGTTGTCCTTGAAGCAAACGGCGCGGAGATCGACTCATGGGAGCGCCGTATAGGGCTGAGGACGCTCATGGTACGCCGCGAGCGCGACGTATGGGGTGAGAGTTTTGCTTTTGAAGTCAATGGCGTACGGATTTTCGCTATGGGCGCGGACTACATTCCTGAAGACAGCATTCTGAGCCGCGTCACCGCGGGACGCACCCGAATGTTGCTTGAGCAGTGCGCGGCGGCGAACTTCAATCTTGTCCGGGTATGGGGCGGCGGCTACTATCCTGACGATTTTTTCTTTGACGCCTGCGATGAATTGGGACTCATCGTGTGGCAGGATTTTATGTTCGCGCGCGCGGTTTACAACCTCACCGACGCTTTTGAGGAAACCATCACCGCGGAGTTTATCGACAACATCAAGCGTATCAGGCATCACGCTTCGCTTGGGTTATGGTGCGGCAACAACGAGATGGAAGGCTTTCTTGAGAGCGATCACTGGGTGAGCGATCCGAAGCAAAAAGCCGATTATATCAAGCTATTTGAATATATTCTCCCTAAAGTTTTGAGAAAGTACGATCCGAACAGTTTTTATTGGCCATCAAGCCCCTCGTCGGGCGGCAGCTTTGACAATCCGCATGATCCTTCCCGGGGAGATGCCTATTATTGGGATGTGTGGCACGGCGGCAAGCCTTTTTCGGATTGCCGGAACTATTTTTTCCGTTTTGTTTCGGAATTCGGGTTTCAGTCTTTTCCCTGTCTTAAAACGGTGGAAGCGTTCACCGCGCCCGAAGACCGCAACATCTTTTCATATATTATGGAACGGCATCAGCGGAACGCATCGGCAAACGGCAAGATCATGAGGTATTTGTCCCAGATGTTTCTGTACCCCACTGATTTTGACGCCCTGCTCTACGCCTCCCAGCTTCTTCAGGCGGAAGCCGTCAAGTATGGGGTCGAGCATTTCAGGCGGAATCGCGGGCGGTGCATGGGCGCGGTCTACTG
>JAIRLZ010000065.1 GCA_031259035.1 Treponema sp.
GACGGCGCCCAAAATCACCGCTGTTCCTGCCGCGGACGGCGGTTTGTCGGCGATCATCAAATGACCTATAACGGATGCCTTTCAGGGATCGTCCACATGGTCAAGAGCATGCTTGTTAGGGGAATCGGCATACGGGACGTCAGCGCCATGCTGAAAATTAGTATCGCCACGGTGTTAAACGCGCTCAAATCGGGGAAATACGAGATAAAACCGAAAGGGAGCCGCTATGACCGCCTTGAAACAGACGAGTTTTGGACGCATGTGGGGAAAAAGAAGACCAAAGTGCGGCTCATTTACGCGTGTCACCGGGAAAGCGGGGACATTGTGGCGTATGTATGGGGGAAGCGGGGCCTCAAGACGGCTAAAAAGTTGAGGAAACGGCTGAGACGGCTGGGGGCAAGCTATGGCCGGATGGCGATGGACGATTGGGGCGGTTTTGTTTCGGCGTTTGGGGAAGACAACCGCTCGGTAGGGAAAGAGCGCGCGGTAGGGATGGAAGGGAGCAATTGCCGGTTACGGCATCGGATGCGGAGGGTGTTTCGGAAGGCTTGTCGCTTTTCCAAGAAGCCGCAGAATCATTGGAACGCGTTTAACATGGCTTTCTTCTCCATCAATTACGGCTTCGTTTGAGGGTCATCATACTTTGTGGATCACCTCCATAAATAAGCCGCTCCGCCATGATGGGGCGCGCTTGAAAGCGTGAAAAAAACGCGGCGGTCATACGGTCAAGACTCTGGCGTCGCCGGCGTTGCATAGCTACATTAGAAAGGCGGATGTTGAGCATAAAGACGCAAGAAAAAATTTATCTAATATTCATAATTTTGACACAATTATGTAGTATATTGTAAATGTAAAGAGCCATTCCCAAAAACTGCCGCTCCGCGCGTTTTGGGAAAGCCCCTAATGGGAACAACAATCCGCCGCTGGCGGCGCTCGCATAGCCATGTTAAGAATGGCGGGTGTTGAGCATAAGGGCGCGAGGAAAAAACAATGAAAACTGAGACAATTCGTATTGGCGGCATGACCTGCGTCAATTGCCAAAACCGGATTGAAAAAAAATTGAAAAGCGCCGCAGGGATAGAGGACGCCGTTGTCAGTTTTAACCGCGGAACCGCGACCGTCACATGGAACGACTCGCTCATTGCTTTTCCTGAGATCAAAACGGCTGTCGAGCGATTAGGCTACACAGTGATAGACAAAAATGCGCCTCCGCCGGCATCTGAAATTATCGGGACGCTGATAATTGTCCTTTCTCTGTATCTGCTGCTGCGGGGGCTGGGAGTTGGCGCCCTGACCGCGGCCTTCCCGCTGGCGGAGGCGGGCATGGGGTATGGGATGTTATTCGTCATCGGACTTATTACTTCAGTTCATTGCGCCGGTATGTGCGGAGGGATTAACCTTTCCCAATGTATCCCGCAAAGGGCGGCAAGGCCCGAAGGAGGGAAGTGGCGGGACGCTCTGCTTCCCAGTATTCTCTACAACGGGGGACGGGTGGTTTCTTACACCACGATAGGGGTTATTGCCGGCGCCGCGGGGCAGGTGTTCACCGTATCGGGACGGTTTCAAGGAGCGGTTCAGCTTATCGCCGGCGTCTTCATGGTGATCATGGGGATCACCATGCTCGGCTTTTTTCAAGGTTCCCTAGGAACCGCGTTGCGCCGCTTCACGTTGCGTATGCCGAAAATTTTCTCAAAGAAAATAGACGAACAAAAAGCGGGCAATAAAAGTCCTCTGATTATCGGCCTCCTTAACGGGCTTATGCCCTGCGGCCCCTTACAGGCCATGCAGCTTTACGCCCTGTCAACAGGCGGCCCCATTGCCGGCGGCATTTCGATGTTTATCTTCAGCATGGGGACGGTTCCCCTCATGTTCGGCATCGGCGCCTTGAGCAGCGTCCTCAGTACACAATTTACCCACAGGGTGATGAGGGTTGGGGCGATCCTGGTAACGGTGATGGGAATGACCATGTTCACCTATGGATGGGGGCTTTCGGGATTTAGTTTTGACTTTATTGACCGGGCTGCCGCCGCTATAAATCCTTTCGCTTCAAACACTCCAAGCGCGGCCGGAACAAAAGGAGAAGCCTTCACGCCTGTAATTGAAAACGGCGTCCAGATTGTCAATTCAACCTTGAGCGGGGGACGGTATCCGGCAATCACGGTGCGACAGGGCGTCCCGGTAAAATGGACGATTAACGCCCCCCAGGGGAGCATTAACGGATGCAACAACCGCATGATCATTCGGGAATACAAGATTGAACACCGCTTCACGCCTGGGGAGAACGTCATTGAGTTCACCCCTGATAAGACAGGCAGGTTTTCCTACTCCTGCTGGATGGGTATGATTAGAAGTTCCATCACCGTGGTAGAGGAAGGACAAAGCGCTGCGGATGTTGAGGAGCCTGCTGTCGCCGCCTCTCCGTCGGGAGTGGCGATACCTACGGAAAACGTCGCGCTGGCGGAAATACAGGAAGAAGGTTATCAGGTGGTGAAGATAAACCTCCGCGATGACGGCATTGATCCCGCGATTGTCGTCGTTCAACGGAATATTCCGGCGCGGTGGATCATCAACAATGATTCCCGTGATCCCGGAAACAACCTCCTGATTTTTCCCGCCTATTACTCGCGGCTTGATATGGAGCAAGGGGAGAATGTCGTCCAATTCCTGCCTGCCGGCGATTTTGATTTTTCGACCGGGGACAATGTGTTCTACGGATATGTGAAAGTGGTTGACGATCTCGAACGGGCGGATATTGAGGCTATAAAAGCGGAAGCGTCTGAATTTGAAACGCTGCTGTACCCGGACGCTTATTTTGACGCGGCGGGGCGGTGTGGCGGTTGACGCGGCGGCTTTGCCGGATGCGTTTTTTAAGGCGCGAGAAGACAGGAAGAAAACAGTGGAATTTTTGTTAAGCCATTGGCATTGTATTGTTCCGGGCGTTGCGATTGTACTTGTCATGTTCTTGCGGGAGCGGAGAAAGAACCATGACGATGAGTGAGAGCCATATAATTGTAAGGAGGTTGGCATGGAAAATGTTGTCGCTGTTATTGTGGTGATTGCGTTGTTGGCGGGGATATTGCTGTTCGCAAAAAAGGTTCTCAAACCCCCCAAGGGCAAGCTGTCCGATTGTTGCGGTCCGCGGGGAAACCGCGACATTGGCGGTCTAAAAGAAAATAGCGGATGCCGGGGCGTCAGCGGATCTCCGGCGGATTATCCGCTTAAAATATAACGTTAGGAGTGTAGAAAATGAAAAGCTATGGCGACAGCCGCAAGGCTTTGATCATTGCGGTGGTGGTTATGGGTGTTTCGGCGTCTTTCGCGTTCGCCCAGAGCGGACAGTTGAATGTGGTGAAGCCCGCAATCGCCGACCGTGATTTGGTCATCCAGATTGCGGAGGTTACGGAAAACGCCGTTTTTTATCCGGTTGACATTGGGGGAACCCGGCTTGAAGCGCTGGCGGTAAAGGCGCCGGACGGCACAATCAGGACGGCTTTTAATACGTGCCAGGTGTGCTACAGTTCGGGGCGGGGGTTCTATAAGCAGCAGGGGACGGTACTGGTCTGCCAGAACTGCGGGAACCGTTTCCGCATGAGCCAGGTGGAAGTGCGATCCGGGGGCTGCAACCCTGTGCCGATATTTCCGGCGAACAAGACGGTGACAGGAACCACCATCACTATTTCAAAAGAGTTTCTCAATGAGGCGAAGAGAATTTTCGCCCGGTGGAGGCGCGGTTGATTTTTTCAAAATCAACCGCAATTGGTGGGATTGGGCGCCGCGGTCCGTGGAGGATGCGCGGGATACATTCTTGTCGAACTCATGTTAATAAAGGAGCATAACATGCAAAGCGCGACATTAAGCATAGGCGGCATGACCTGCGCGGCGTGCGCCGGGCGGATCGAAAAAACAGTGGGGAAACTGGACGGGGTGAGTGCCGCCGTAGTGAACCTTGCCAGTGAAAAATTGTTTGTGGAATACGCGGAGACGCAAACGCTTGACGGTATTAAAGATGCGGTGATTGCCATCGGATACGAGGTTCTGGACAAGCCGAAGGGCGCCACCGTTTCCATTCCCATAGGCGGCATGACCTGCTCGGCCTGTTCGTCGCGAGTGGAAAAAGCTGTCCGCAAACTGGAAGGGGTGGAGAGCGTCTCGGTGAACCTCGCCACGGAAAAAGCCTCGGTGATCTACAACCCCCAGACAATCAGAATCTCCGTTATTAAAGACGCGATTGAAAAAGCCGGATACAAGGCGTTGGATTTTTCCAAAGAAAGCGCGGTGGATGAAGACAAACTGCGGAAGGAGCGGGAAATCCGCGTCTTGTGGACCAAGTTTATCATAGCGGCGAGCTTTGGGCTTCCCCTGCTGTATATCGCTATGGCTCCCATGATTACATGGGTCGCTCTTCCGTTTCCCAAGTCCTTGGCTCCGATGAATTTCCCGCTGATCTACGCCCTTGTGGAACTGGCGCTGGTTATTCCAGTCATCATTGCGGGACACCGGTTTTATACTGTAGGCTTCAAGAATCTGTTGCGCCGCAGCCCCAACATGGATTCCCTTATCGCCATTGGAACCACAGCGGCGGTGGCGTACAGCCTCTACAATGTGTGGCAGATAGCCCAGGGAAATTTCAAGGCGGTGGACGCCCTGTATTTCGAGACCGCCGGAGTTATCATCGCCCTCATCCTTTTGGGCAAGTCCCTTGAGGCGGTGTCCAAGGGCAGAACCAGCGAAGCGATTAAAAAACTCATGGGGCTTGCGCCAAAAACCGCGATCATTATTGAACATGGGGTGGAAAAGGAAATTCCCATTGACGAGGTGATTCCCGGCGATGTTATTGTGGTGAAGCCGGGCGCGAAGATACCGGTTGACGGGGTGGTTGTTGAAGGGCGGACGGCTATAGACGAATCCATGCTCACCGGAGAGAGTATGCCGGTGGACAAGAAAGCCGGAGACAACGTGTACGCGGCTACGATTAACAGCAACGGCGTCATTCGGTTTAAGGCGGAGAAGATCGGAAGCGACACCGCGCTGGCGCAGATTATCAAGCTGGTGGAAGACGCCCAGGGTTCCAAAGCGCCGATTGCACAGATGGCGGATATTGTGTCCGGCTATTTTGTGCCGATTGTGTGCGTGATCGCGGCGCTTGCGGGCGTCGCGTGGTTCGCGGCGGCTTCCGCCGGACTTGCCGCTTTGCCTCCGGGAAAATCGGCGTTGGAATTCGCCCTCACCATGTTCATATCGGTGCTGGTCATCGCCTGCCCCTGCGCCCTCGGTTTGGCGACGCCCACGGCGATCATGGTGGGAACCGGAAAAGGCGCGGAAAATGGCATCTTGATTAAAAGCGGGGAAGCCCTGGAAATAACCCACAAGATACAGACTATTGTGTTTGACAAAACCGGGACCATCACCGAAGGGAAACCTCATGTTACGGATATTGTCGCCGTGAGCGGCGTTGAACCGGATTTCCTCCTGCGCGGCATCGCTTCCGCCGAGAAGGGGTCGGAACACCCGCTGGGTCAGGCGATTGTACAAGGAGCGAAGGAGCGGGGGCTGGAGCTTTTTGCGGCGTCTCATTTTGAGGCACTCACCGGCAGGGGCATTGAGGCGGAGATTGATGGGGCTGTCATTGATGGCAATGAGGCGGCCAAACTACACCGTCCGCGCCGCGTTTTGGCGGGGAATAAAAAGCTCATGGACGAGCGTGGCGTCGCCCTTGGGGAACTGGAAGCCGCCGCCGGCCGGCTGGCGGCGGAAGGGAAAACCCCGATGTACGCGGCTCTGGACGGAAAAATCGCGGGGATCGTGGCGGTCGCCGATGTGGTGAAGCCTTCCAGCAAGGCGGCTGTCGAAAGCCTTCACAAGATGGCGATTGAGGTTGTTATGATAACCGGGGACAATAAAAAGAC
>JAIRLZ010000111.1 GCA_031259035.1 Treponema sp.
GTCCGAATTGTGCGACTTGCTTTTTACGGTTGTCAATCTTTGCCGCTTTATGAAAGTTGATCCGTCAGTGGCGCTGCACCGCGCCAACATCAAATTCGCGCGCCGTTTCGCCTATGTGGAAAAAAGAATGAAAGAAACCACGCGGGAAATGAAGAAAGAAAATAACGGGGATATGGAAGCGTTTTGGCAAGAGGCGAAGGGGGATGAGCGCGGGCGCGAAGCGCGGTGAACGCGCCCGCCCATCCCTGTATGCGCCGTTCCTATTTCTTCAGGTTGTAGAACGCCTTCTTGCCCGCGTACTCCGCGACGCCTTCAAGCTCTTCCTCGATTCTGAGAAGCTGGTTGTACTTACAAATACGGTCGGTGCGGCTCATTGAACCGGTTTTAATTTGACCCGTCTCAAACGCGACCACGAGGTCCGCGATGAAGCTGTCCTCGGTTTCGCCGGAGCGGTGGGAAACAACGGCGGTGTAGCCGGCGCGTTTCGCCATTTCGACCGCTTCGTAGGTTTCGGTTATGGTGCCAATCTGGTTCACCTTGATGAGAATGCTGTTGCAGGAACCTTCTTTGATGCCTCGCGCAAGGCGTTTGGTGTTGGTGACGAAGAAGTCATCGCCTACGATTTGAATCTTGTCCCCGAGTTTCTTTGTCATGGTCACATAACCAGCCCAATCGTCCTGATCAAGCGGATCTTCAATGGAGATGATCGGGTATTTGCCGATCCAGCTTTCATAAAGCGCAATCAATTCATCAGCGGTGAATATCTTGTCCGGGTTGGATTTCCAGAATTTGTAGCCTTTCTTGCCGCCTTCGTCAAAAAGCTCGGAACTGGCGCAGTCTATCGCAATGCCAAACTGCTCTTTGTCCGCCTTGTACCCGGCTTTCTCGATCGCTTTAACGATGAATTGGAGGGCTTCTTCATTGCCGAGATTCGGCGCGAAACCGCCTTCATCGCCAACGCCGGTGTTATGGCCAGCTTCGTTCAGCAGTTTTTTCAGAGTGTGGAACACCTCGGCCGTCCAACGCACCGCTTCCGATATGGACTCCGCGCCAACGGGCATGACCAGGAATTCCTGAAAGTCGATTTTATTGTCCGAATGTTTTCCGCCGTTGATGATATTCGCCATGGGAACAGGCAACACGGTGGTGTGAATGCCGCCAAGGTATTTGTAAAGCGGGACGCCGAGCGATTCGGAAGCGGCGCGGGCGGCTGCCATTGACACGCCGAGAATGGCGTTTGCGCCGAGTTTGCCCTTGTTTTCGGTCCCGTCAACCTCAATCATCACGCGATCCACATCAATCTGATCAAGGGCGTCAAGACCGATGATCTCAGGCGCAATGATGTTGTTTACATTTTCAACAGCTTTCTGAACACCCTTGCCCAGATAACGGCTCTTATCGCCATCGCGCAACTCAACGGCTTCATGCTCGCCGGTGGAAGCGCCTGACGGAACCGCAGCCCGCCCAAAGGATCCGTCTTCAAGGCAAACATCAACTTCAACAGTGGGATTACCACGTGAATCAAGGATTTCACGCGCTTTGACATATTCTATGACACTCATAGATACTCCTTCTATAAACCTGCGGCTTTTCCGCAGCCATAAGACTAAAACGAACCAACGGTTCGCGAACCAAGTGTTCGTAGATTTCTCTAAAACAAAATCGTATGTTCTATTTTTAACCTTTATGCGTAATTCGTCAAGGGGGTGGAAGCGTTTTTATTCGCGGCGGGGTCTACTGTCCGCGCCCTAAAGGGCGTCCGCAACCGTGTTTGCGCGCTCTGCGGCGGGGGAGGTTCATTGAATTTAGCGGTTCCCCAGCTTGAATTCCATTGTCCGCTCTTCGCCGCCTTCAAGAACTATGAAATTTTTTACCCTAAAAATATCCATGTTCCACATGTCCCTATCGCTTATTTCCCGCGCCAGCTTCCCGTCAATCTTGGCGATAATTGTTCTTTCAGTTATGCCATATTCGGCGTTCAGAACGCTCCCTTCGATAATTCCAAGCGCAATTCCTTCAGGCGTTCTATAAAACGAGTAAATTCCCGATTCCAATATCCTCTCAACTTGCGCTTTTTCAAGAAACAATTTTTTCTCATCTCTTTCCGTGTTAATGCGTTTATAATACAGCCCGCTGGCGCTGGAAGGAAGAGTGGTGAAATCGAAAAGCAAATCGTAGTTTTTCAAAAATTCAACTCCGACCAATCCCCGCGGACCGGACATATTCCAAATTGAATTCGTGACAACAGCCTTATTCTCAAATATCTCGTCAAAAATTGATATTTTATTTGTTCTTACCAGATGAAGGATCCCCCTCGGTAAAAGTATTTTTTCGTTTTCTGTATTTCCAACTATAAGCGATGAAGGAAAATACATTCCCTGCGCTCCGGTGTCGACAATAAACGGCGACTGTTTTTCGTCTATGTCAACCGGAATGCAAAAATAATTCCCTTCCAGTATCACCGGTACGAATTTCTCAAAACGCGCCGGTTTCTTTTTGTGAAGTATTATCTTTTTCTTTGAAAAAGAAAGTTCGCACCAGTAACCCGCAAAAACGTTTATTCCCAAAACTCCGTCAAGACCTTCAGGCTCAAGCGTCCTGCTCCGCAAATTCGCCGTGGTTCTCACTATTTCCGACACGCCTTTTAAACGTACGCCGTCTATAATTATTTCCGGCAAATAATGATAATCCACCGCTTCAGGATTCTCAAAATAAAAAGACATCATCTCCGTACGAGAGAACTCTAAATTGCGGAAGTCGCCGTCAAATAGTGAAACAGCGGCTCCAGTGTCCCAGTACAATTTCCCGCTTTTCCCGTTTATCTTGGCGTTTACGGCAATTCTATTGTAGTCAGTCAATTCAAAAGAAATTTCTTTTGCGTTGTCGCAGGAGAAAAAGAATAGAGAAATAGAAAGAGCCATTCCCAAAACGCGAACTGTGTTTGCGAACTGTGTTTGCGAACACGAGTTCGGGTTAGTTTTGGGAATGGCTTTGGAAAAAGCGGTCTGAAGGCAGCTTTCCCAAAACTGTCGCTCTGCGCGTTTTGGGAAAGCCTCGAAAGAAAGAAAAACACTCTCGCCAATAGCATCGTCATTGCCATACTCCTTGAAATGGTGTCAGTCACCTTTTTTAGCGAGTCACGCCCGCTTCATTCAATTATTACAGGCTTCCAGGCTGAAGTCAAGCTGAAATGGTGTCAGTCACAACATCATAAACTTAGGAGCCGTATTGTGTAAGCAATTAAAATAAAATGCCGTGCATTTTATTTATGAACAATTCCTTAAGACAAAAATCCTCAAAATAAGGTATGCTGCATAAGAGCCTGTTTAATATCTTTTCAGTAGCAGCGAGATAAACGCGGGAACCGTCATTTGCAGCGTGGTGTGAATCTTACGTTCGCAGTTCTTCCAAAGGCGGCGGTGTTTTTCCAGCCGCCCAAACGTTCGCCCGACCGCCCGCCGTTTGGGCGGCGCCGCGAACGTATGAAGTTCATTGCGTTTCACCGCCTCTACTCCAGCCTCTGTAAGCGCCTTTACAGCCCCGGCGGAGTTTTCCCCGCCGCAACCCCCATCGCGCGGGGCCGCCGCCTTCGGCAGGTTTGGCGCGCGGCCGCGCAATGTTTCAACCGCCCCTCCGCGGCCCGCCGCCCGAACCGCATGAGGCGAGCCGTTGGCATCAACCCCGGCATGAGCCTTTACCCCCGAAGTTTTTTCCCCGCGCCATACCCCTTCCCCCACGCGGCGCCGGTGTTTTTCACGCACTTGGAATCCATGATTGCCATGGCGGCGCCCGGCGCCCTCCCGCGAATCGCACGCTCTGACAACGCCAGCTCCCGTAATATACGGCCGAAAAGCGGGGCTTCGCCGTTTTCGCCTTTCGCGCCCCATATCTGGCAATAGCGGCATGCGGTATTCCATGGGGGAGGCCGCGCCAGGCGCATCCTTCCTTAAGGGCATACAGAATCGCGCAAAAAAGGCCATACAGATCGCATGTACGCGGGCGCGTTACCTTTCGGGCCGGTTGCGGTTCATATTCCATCACGGAGAATTGTTCCCGGGTAATGCCGCTTGGATAGGCCGCCCTCACACCATTCCCGCCTTTCCTGCCGTTTTATTTCATTGTTTCATTATACATCCCGTTGGAAATTTGGAAAAGATATTGAACAGGCTCTCAGGCAGCTTTCCCAAAACTGAAGTTTTGGGAAAGGCTCTGTCTTACTATAAAAAAGCGTCTCCAAAACACCGCTTTGAAAACGCTTTTACTTTCATTGATATTTCCGTTTGCCCTTACGCTATCACATGAGATTGTATCGGAGAGGGCGGCCCCAGGCGGCCTTTCTCGTTCTGCCGGTAGAGCGCGATGCAGGGCGTCTGACCCAACCGCGTGTCCTCAAAGATCAGCATCTCACGCGGGCGGGTGAGCGGCTTTGAACCGGTCAGCTCTTTGTGGGTTTCGGGGGCGGGGCGCTTCACGACGACTTGCAAGTATTCGCCGCTCTCAAGGGTGAAGGGGACGACCTCGGCAGGGTCGGGGGCATCGGTGCGGGTGGTGTCTTTGGGGTGAAGGCCGCGGTCCAGGAGGATTTCAGGGGTCGCCGCGTCCGACGGGTCGGGGTCGAGGCGAGCGTTCTTTATCTTGCGGATGCTTTTCGTCAGGCCTTCGCGCTTTTCCTTGCGGTCTTCGCGGTCGAGTTTGCCCGCGTTGGGGGCGGCTGCGGCGCAACGGCGGCGGCGCAGGCGGCCAGCTTGTCCGTGTTGGCGCTTGCGAGCGCGCCGGGTATGCCCAGGGCGCTCGCATGGGTGGTTGTTCCGGCGTTGAAGGTCGCGGCGAAGTTCAAAAATTCCGCTTCGGGGGCGGAACATACGTCATTGCTCATAGTTCGCTCCTTTTGTTCGTTTTAGAAATGACACATCGTTTCGGTGAAAAAGATCAATGCTCCGGCAGGGGAAATTTTTTTCCTCTGGAGGAAAACTTTTGCCCTCATAAGGGAAAACCTTCTCCTCTGGAGGAACTGTTTTGCCCTCTGGAAGAAAATCCTTGCCCTCATAAGTGAAACTTCCGCCCTTATGAGAGAAAACCTTCTCCTTGCGGGGGAATTTTTTTTCCTTCGGTGAACGCAAGGGCGCCAGCCACCGTTTTTAGGCGTGAACGCAAGGGTGTCAGACACCCTTTTCCGTAAAATTATGAAAATTTCTGCCGCAATGTATTTACATTCGTGTATTTTGTGATATACTATCGGAGAGCGCGGCTCCGCGCCGGCGCAGGGGCGGGGAGCGGCTGTTTTTTAGGAGAATGTGATGAAACAAACGGGCGAACAAACTGAGGCGAAGGCGCGGCGTTTCCACGCCGGGCTTGCCGCGGCGCTGGCGGTCTTCGCGGTTCTGGGATCCTGCGACGGCGGATGGAGCGGCCAGGAGTCGCCGCGCCCGCCCCCCCCGGGCCGGGGGGCCGGGGGGCCGGGGGGGGGGGGGGGGGGGGCGGCTCTTGCCCGCTCCACCCTTCGCCGCAGGCGCCCAGCGCCGCCAGAACCGCCGCAACGACCGCCAGCGCCGCGACAAGCCCGGCGTGGACACGCCGCGCCTTCGCCTCAGTTTGTTTGCCCGCTTCTTTCATAACGCTCTCCTAAAAAAAACAGCCGCTCCCCGC
>JAIRLZ010000185.1 GCA_031259035.1 Treponema sp.
GCGGCGGGGTATTGAAGATTTCTCCTTGAAATCTTTGCGTATGCGGGGGGAACAAATCCCCCGCACCCCCAGTTCTAACCGCCCCAAGGGGCGGGGTATTAAACCCCCAATGGAATAAAAGAAGAGTTTGTATTTGGTAATTTCAGAGCAAAAATACAAGATGGGAACAGTGTTTATGTTATTAGATAATGCGAAAACACCGCCCGCCGTCCGTGGCGGGCGGCTTCGTAGCAATTTTTACATCGCATAACAGTCCTGTACGCGCAAGCCCGCTTCGCCGCAGTAGCGGCTCGGCCTCCGCAACGGCTAGGTCATTGCGCTACGCGCCCGGCGTAGCTGGGGAACATTCCCACGCCGTTGCTCCGGCACATTTGGGCGGCACGAAACCCTACGGGTTTCTTTATTGTGCCGCCCAAACGTCGTCGAACCGAAGGTTCGCAAACAGCCGGAACGGTGTCCACAGTCAGATTTTTACATGAGATTCCGCTTCCCCTTCGGTCAGATTTTCACATGAGACCTTGCGGTTCATTGACAACCGAAGGATTGCGTGTTATAATAAACGCCATGAAAATGCGATGGTGGTTTATTATCTTTCTTTCTTTGCTATTTTCAACCGCATGTCAAAAAGTCAAGATAGGGTTTTCCGTCAACGATGACGATAATCCTTTCTGGCAGCCTTTGTACAAAGGCATGAGGGAAAAAGCTCAGGAATTAGGCGTGGAAGTAGTCATTAGGGACACCAAACTGGACGTCGGCATCCAAATCAGCGACATTGAAGATTTCTTAGACGCGGGATGCAAGGTTGTCGTTATTCATCCTCACGACCGTGACGCGGTGATCCCGTATGTTGAAAAAGCCCACGCAAAAGGCGTAAAAATATTCGCCTACGATACGGAATTGCCGGACGCCGATGTATACTGCGGCTTTGACAACGAGGCTGGAGGAAAGGCAATCGGCGCTATGGCCGGCGCATGGATCAACGAGCGTCTTGACGGCAAGGGCGTCGCCGCCATATTGAGCTATCCCCCCATACCCGCGCTTGATGAAAGGGGAAAGGGCATTATGGAGGGAATCCTGGCGGTCGCTCCTGAAACAAAGATCGTCGGCTTCTTCACCGCGGGACTCATCAGCCAGGGGCTTGAGGAGGGGAAGCGGTTGATGGGGGACATTCCTGATGTGAACGTCGTGGCGGGCATTAATGACGCGGGCGTTCTGGGCGTCTACCGCGTGATGGTTGATGCGGGCTGGGGGAATCGAAACATCGGGCTTTTCGGGTGTGACGCGCTTGCGGAGGCGCTTGAAGCTATCGGCGGGAACACGTTATACCGCGGCACCATATATCTTGACACTGAGAAAATGGGACGCGCTATAATTGAGACAGCCGTAGCTATGCTTAAAGGCAAACAGTACAACCGGCTGATCCGGTATGAGTTGACGCGGGTTACCGGGGAAAACTACGGACAGTATCTTGAGTAAAGAAGACCTTCAGTCACTGTCCGCCGATGCTAGACGCCAACAGAAAAAACGGTCGGCCGCAATCGGCATTGTGATTTCAGCGGTGTTTTTATTCATAATCATTCTTGCCGGCGGAAGCGTTGTATTCTTCTCGTCCATGAAAAAAACCGTGCAGAGCGCCGCAATGAGCGAATTGCAGCGGGCGATTGAAACCAAGCGTTTTCAAATAATGGCGCAGCTTGACAAAGAGGTGGAACTTACCCGTGTACTGGCGCATTATCCGGTAATAATAGACTATTTTCTCAATCCTTCGGCTCCGGAGCTTGAAAAAGCGGCTTTTGAAATATTTGGAACGTTCCGCCCGTTCTTTTCCGATACCATACTGTCATGGGCAAACTTCATTGACCAAAAGTATTACGTGAATGGGAAACACGCGCGTATGTTCAAATTCGATGCGCCTTTGCGCGAGCGGTATCTGGAAGCGCTTGTCCGCGACTCGGCGTATCTATATGTGGGATTCGACTATCTTGACCGTCTGGTTTACGATTTATGCATAAACACGCCGGTTTCGCATGAAGGAAAAGGCATCGGCATTATTGAAACCCGTTTCGCCCTCTCACATGTTATTGACAGGATTTATGCCAACGCCATGTATCAAAATCCTGATTTGCCGGTAGACCTCTATTTCTTTGATGAAGAAGGGATCATAATGGGCGCGGAGGACAGGGAAAAAGCGATTCAGAGGGAGCGCATACAGGACGAACTGGGCGCTGCCGGAGAATCGGTGTTTGCCGCGGCCAAGGAAATTCCACCCGGCGCAAACAGAACCATGTATTATCAAAACACCAGCTATCTTCTAAGCAGGCTGGAGAAGCTGGACTGGTACATCATGGCGTTCTCAACGATTACGACGCCTATGATTCTTTCTTCGCCGATGAGCTTGGTATTTTTTATGAGTATGTTTGTCATAGGAGCGCTATTCATTTTGGGAGGCTCGCTTATCATCAACGGCATGGCGCGTAAAGAGATGACAGAGCGCCTTATTGAGGCGAAGGAAGCGGCGCTTTCCAGCGCGCGGGCAAAGAGCGATTTCCTCTCCAATATGAGCCATGAAATACGCACTCCCATGAACGCAATCATCGGCATGGTCGCTATCGCCAAAAAAAGCGCTGAACCGGAAAAGAAAGAGTACTGTCTGGGAAAAATCGAAGCGGCTTCCACGCATCTCCTTGGGATCATCAACGATATTCTGGATATGTCGAAGATCGAAGCGAACCGTCTTGAACTCGCTCCGGTGGATTTCAATTTTGAGCAAACCGTGATGAAAGCGGTTTCCGTAAACAATTTCCGTATTGAAGAAAAAAGGCAGCGCCTCACCGTCACTGTTGACAAGAACATTCCGGCGCGTCTTTTTGGCGATGATCAGCGGATTGCCCAAGTGATCACAAACCTTCTTTCCAACGCCGTCAAGTTCACTCCTGAAGAAGGCGCGATTTATGTTGAAAGCCGTTTTGCCGCTGAAGCGGAGGGCGTCTATACGATTCGGGTTGCGGTGAGCGATACGGGCATAGGGATAAGCGCGGAGCAGCAGGAGAAGCTGTTTAATTCCTTTATGCAGGCGGAGTCAAACATTACCCGCAAGTTCGGCGGCACGGGGCTGGGGCTTGCGATCAGCAAACGCATCGTGGAAATGATGGGCGGCGCAATCTGGGTTGAATCGGAACTCGGCAAGGGCGCCACCTTTGTTTTTACCGTTCAACTCACGCTCGTTGAGAATCCGGCGGAACCAGAGCGGCGGGACATCGCGGGAGAACCGGCGGGAGAACCGGCGGGAGTACCGGCGGGAGTACCGGCGAAAAAACAGGCGGAAGAACAGGAAGAACCAGCGGTTGATTTTTCCGGTAAAAAAATTCTCATGGCGGAGGATATTGAGATTAACTGCGAGATCGTTACGACCCTGCTTGAATCGCTTGGTATGGAAATTGACTGCGCCAAGAACGGGCGCGAGGCGGTGCGTATGTTTGCGGAATCAAACGGCCGTTACGACCTTATTCTGATGGACATGCAGATGCCGGAAATGGACGGGCTTGAAGCGACCCGGCGTATCAGGGCGATGAAAACGCCGTGGGCGCGCATTCCCATTGTAGCCATGACCGCCAACGCTTTTAAGGAAGATATTGAACAGTGCAAAGCCGCCGGCATGGATGCGCATGTCGCCAAGCCCATCGACATGGACGATCTTACGGAAAAACTCAACGTCTATTTGCGCGTACATTTGACTAAGTGAACCCGCTTCGGGCGGACTGCGGCTCAACAGCGGGAAGCCGCCGGCGCATAAGACGACGCGACGCGCCTGTTGGCCGGCATGAGGACGCGGAAGAGTCGAGCGACGGTTTGACGCAGACGCTTGATTAGCGGACTTCACCCGTCGGCGCCCTCCGAAAGTCCCTGGCTGATCAAAAGAGCAAGATATTGGACTTCAATGCGGAATATGAACTTTATGGCATATTTTCAAGAAAACATCTAAAAAACAGCCGAAAAGTATCATCTTTCGGCAATTTTTGCCATTCAATTGTATACTATTTTTGTCATATTCCGAATTGAAGATATTGAAGCATAAGACTTGCATATTTTTTAAACAATGGGAACCTCTGGAAACTCAACCGGAGTCTCCAGAGGTTCCCTAATGAAAGAGCGAACTTGAAAAATTTTCTTTTCTTTATAAAATAGGTGAAGATATGCCCGCTCTTTTACTTTTCGTGTGTTTTTTTCTCTTTTCCTGCGCCCACCGACAAACCGGCGTACCGGCGCCTCCGCCGGTTGATGGCGCATTGCGCGCGCCGGTTGCGCCGGATGAAAAACCGCGTGAAACGCATCTGGAAGCCGCCGCCGCTGCGGGGGAGTCTCCCGTTAAGGAAGCGTCCAGAACGCTTCTTGAGGAAGCCCTCATAATGGTAAAAAATAACGCCGTGCAAAAGCGATGGATCGCGCGGAAAGACGACATTACCGTGTACGCGGACTTTTCGATTGGCGGCGTCGAATTCACCGTTGTGTATGACATTCTTCACGCCTCCCTTCAGGAGGACGGCCATTTTCAGACGCCTTTTTTAATAAAAGTCATCGCCGCTGGAGAAACGCTGACCAGCAGCCTTGATTGGCATATTCAATACGATGATTCCGGCGCGCTTCTTTCCTTTGATGACGACTATATTGAGGCGTGGGAGGACGCCTTCGATCTGTTTGACCGATACGACGCCCGCGTCACCTTTTTTGTTCAGAGCAAGCCGTTGAACTTCGCAAAACGGGCTTTGGCGCGGGGGCATGATGTGGGCTATCACACGATTCACCACCTCGATTTATCCCTCGTGTCACGGACGGTTTTTACGGAAGAAACCACCTCGGAAATCGCGGCTTTCCGCAGCGCCGGCATCCCGCTGCGATCCTTCGCCTATCCCTACGGGCTTTCTTCCCCCTGGATGCATGAGGAGTTGTTCCATTCGTTCACGATTTTACGCGGTTATGGCGTCACTTTTCACCTGTATGACGCCGCGGCCATAAAACAAGGTTACATCGCGGCTAAGGCTATTGACAATATTCTCTATAAAGATGATAGTGAATTTCAAACCATTATAACGTTGATGCTGCGGACGGTTAAATTTATCGGCGGCGGGACTATTGTGCCGTTATGTACGCACAACATCTCAAACCGCGCGGATTGGGGCATAACGCCTGCGCGTCTGGAATATCTGCTTAAAACGGCCCGCGATTTAAAACTGAAATTCTATTGTTACAAGGATTTTATGTAGAGGCGTTCAAAGTTGGCGCGGGCGGGCTGAATCTCGTTTTCACACGCGCAAATTTTTAAGCGCCAACCCTGCTAAATAACTTGACATCCGCCTAATCTTCTCTATAATAATGAGTGTCCGCTTACCAAGCTGGCGCGCAAACTACGTTTGCGGCTTTGTGGACAGACTCTGATTGTAAGAAACTTTTATGTAGGAAGAGGACGGTATGGCTGTTAACAATGAATTAGACCCCGAACTTGCCGCTTTGCTGGCTGACTCTTTAACGCCGCAAGATGAATTCCCTGAATACCCCGACGCTTTAGATACGATTTTAGGAATTAGTCAAGAAGACGAAAGCGGCGATGAAAAGGCGGCGGAAGTTAATTTAAATGCGGATTGTTTTCCCCACATTACAAAGCGATTCGCCGACGAGCCGCTCAAGGTGTTTGACGAGCCGCTGGCATATTACAAGGAAGCCGTTTCTGATACAGGTGAAAGCGGCGCGCGCTTGCACAATACTATGCAAAAATATATTGGGGCGAAAGACCCTAAAGACAGAAGCGTCTTTCGTCAGCAGCTTATCCCCTTGTTCTGGGAAATTTTCCACTCTGCGGCGCGGCGCGCAGGCGGAGCCATCTCGGACCCCAAAAAATTTCTGCTCCGGTATGGGATACTGCATCCCCAGTTGCTTGACGCGGAACAAAGGACGCTATTCTCCAAGATCATTATAGAGAAAGAGTACGATCTGCCGATTTATTACATGGACGAATGGTTCAAAGCTGTGGGCGACGGCGTGATTCGGAATTCGACTTCCGATGAGGTTAAGGTCGCCAAATCCGCAAGGAACGATCATCAGAGACAATTGTTGGAAAAGGCTCAGGGTAAAATTGAGGGAATAAAAAACCTGCTCAAGAATAAGACCGTAGAACGGATGAGGAAGGAAAGCTCCCTGAAGGAGGATCTTGAGATAACTTTACAGCGCCAACCTTCCAGAAGGGTCCCGGATGCAAGCGAATGTTACAGTGAGCGACAAAGGGGGTATTTCAGCATACTCCAAGACGCGCTGGTGTATCTCCTTAGAGTTGATCGTGAGATGGCGTCCATGTATAAGGAGCTTTCACAAGTCGAAGATGAAATGGTTGGATTGCGGGCAAAGATCGCCGTGGAGAAAGAAGCGGGGGGAACCGATATGAAAGCCGTTGACGCGGAGTTTGAAACAGTACGGCAGATGAGCAAGATGTCCGTAGGCAGGCAGGGAAATCATTTTCCGATTCTGACAAAAGAGTATTTCCATAACGGCGTCAACGAAATCGGCAGCCGTGAAAATGTGATCGCCCAGCTCGCGTGGGTAGAGAGCATAGACCCGGAAGCCTTTTGCCGTATGTACCGGAACAGATTAAACCGCATCATCCCCTATGTGGCGCTGCTGCCGAATTACGGCTATATGGGCGTATGCTGGGAACCCTTTGACCGCTACAACCGCGCAACCAGCAGGGCGCGCATCGCTATTCCCATGTATCCCAAAAAACTCCAGACGGCCGTGCTTTCGGCGGTGGCGGATCTGCGCTGGCAGATCGCCAAAGAAAAAGCCGCGTATTACTGGATGGAAGAAGGGTTGACCGGCTATTATTACCAGTGGTTCATCGAAAAGAAATTGAAAGGCGATGTAAAGGAAGCCTTTATTGACGACTACATTACATGGATAACCAAGGAAAGTGAAGGCACCCAAAAGCTCGATAAAGAATTGCGGGGCATTTTCTGGCGTTATCTGCCTTTCGCCCAGCCTATTAAAGAGAAACTCAAGACCCGCAGCTCTGCCTATCAGGAGCTTTACCAACGGGATGTGAACCGCGCCATGTCAGACGGGTATTGATTTTGACGCGCGCCGTCCCGGAGTGGGCGGCGGGCGATATGACGACCGCATACGCGCCGGAGCAGGATTCGTTGGAGGCGCGGGACTGAGTTGCATTCACGATTCCGTCCCGCGCCGCGCGTCAAACGGCGTATCCCTCACCCGCCTGAAGCCCCTAGCGCCTGTCGTCAAAGACGGCGGCGAAGGCTGATTCGCCTACATGTTTTCCGCACAGGCCCCTATTCCAAATCCTGCGGAAACGTTATCTTTTTGTTGGCGGGCGAGCCTTGAATAACGGTGACCGGCCCGCAAAATTCGCCCCAGATTTCGGCGTCGTCGGTGTAGACGGCGCCCTCTTGCAATTCCCGCATCGCCGCTTTTTCGTGAGCGTAGAGGATGCCGGGAAACGCGAAGGCTTGAGGCGTTTGCGCCGCCGCCACACACGCCCGCTTCAAGTGCCGTGTGATG
>JAIRLZ010000234.1 GCA_031259035.1 Treponema sp.
GGATACGAGACCGCCACGGTGGCGGTTTCTATGTTGATGGCTTTAAGGGTCAAGCTATACACATCCCCAAGGTCCGCAAAGCCGCCGGTTACAATCGCGCCCGCGCCCAAAAGCTTTCCGATGCTTTTCGCCGAACTGTCATCCACCTCGCCCGAAAGCTGGAAGCCTTGTTCCTCCCGGATCTTGTCCAGATTGGCGCGGTCCACCACGACGAGTTTTCTGCCGTTCACCAGAGCCGCTTCCAGCCTGCTGATAATATATTCGGAAAGTTGCGCTGAAGACGAAGCCACGCTGACAATGGCGACTTTCGTCCCTCCCGGAAGATTTTCCCCCATCTGCGCGGCGGCCGCTTTGATTGCCGAGTCCAGATTCATTCCGGGGGAACCGCCACTTGTTTCCGCCGCCGCTTTTCCGCCGCTTAGACACCCCATAAGAACCATTAGTACGGGGATAACGTAACAAACCGTTTTCTTCATAAAAGAGTCCTCCACTACATTTTATCTCTATATTTTACAAGAAATTTTTGTTTTGTCAATTGAGGCTGTTCCAAAACTAACCAGAACTACGTTCGCAAACGCGGTTCGTGTTTTGGAACAGCCTCAATTGGGTTAATACCCGGACCCTTGAGCCGGTGTGGGGTGTCAGGCAAAATAGGAATTGCACGGAAGCCAGCATTTCAAAATAATTACATATTATATAAGTAAATAGATGGTGAAGATTCCGGTTTTGAGTGCAAGAGAGAAATGCGAAAAAGTGCGAAAAACTGCGAAAAAGTACGAGGAAACCGAGAATCTTGACCAACCCTTCAAAAGCGTTCAAAACCATTCAAATATAGTTCTTGTAAAGATTTAATCAAAAAATACAGCAAAGGAACCGGACATGAACCAAGTAAAAGGTGCGAAACGCCAAACGTGCAATCGAAAAGGTGCGAAATTTCAGTATAACTCTTTATAATACAAATAAATATGTTGTTGACCAATGAGAAGGGTGCGAAAAAAGGTGCGAAACCGACTTTTCAGTCAAGGTGCGAAATTTACCCGATCTCCCTGACCACCGCCCGAACCCGTCCGATAGGTACAAAGGTTTCAGTATCGTAGGCAACCTCTGCCTCCGGCTTGGCTTCGTTTGCCACAAGGTACTGCCCTTTGACTAGCCGGGCATGACCTATATGTAGGTCTCCATTAACCCGGTATACATAGACTCCGTCTCCAAGCCAGCCCGTAGCCTGGAATACGGCGACATCCCCCGGAGTGAGTAACGGTGCCATCAAACCGTTGAAGACTACCATAGCCCGAAGGTCGGTACTATACTCCTGAAAACGCATAGGAATTGGAACAAGAGTACGCACTGGGTATTCTCCTGAGTGTGCCTTTGGAGTCGGAATCTCTTTAGCAGGGTCAAAACGCAAAACCTGTTCTTTCGATAGCAAAGGAATTTCAAACAATGATAGCCCACTGATTTCTGTTTCGATAGAAGGTTCTTCCCTAGTATCGAGAGATATTTGCGGTGGCATCATTGTGAGATTCTGAATCTCACCCAAATTTTTCACGACACCTACATTACCTGCAATGTTCACTTCTTCCGGGGTATCAGAACGCATAATTGAACCTTGCCCTGTGAGGAACCAGTCTATACTGATTCCCTTTGCATGGAGGGCTAACAACAACTTCCCCGGGTGCTTTGAACCTTCCTTCTCAATATTCCCAATGTAACCATTCGAGAGATTTAGTATTTTTTCTAAACCGGAAGTAGTTTGTCCAAGAAATTTCCTAAGCTCATCAAATCTTTCTGTAAAAAACATAGTATTTTTTCTATCTTCCTCTTGACAATTAGGATTTTTCCTATTACTATATAAGTATCGGCAGGTAACAACAATTACCTGACAAAAGACCAAAGGAGCAAGATGATGGGAAAGACCATAACACACCGTGAAGGCTTATGGATAAAGTACCAAATGTCCCTCAAAAATCTCGTCCAGGCAGACATAGCGGCTTACGCCAAATGCACCCAAGCTATGGCATCACATGTGATCCACGGCCGCAAGGTCTCCGCAAATGTCAGCATGGCTCTGTCCAAAGCCCTGGGCTATAAGTCCTTCGACGAGCTGATAGCCGCCTGCGGCAAAGGAGGCGCGGCATGAAGGCCGTTAAACATGACGCGCAGGAACAATATGGGGAATCAGCAGCCGTCGGAAGTACCGGTAAAGCGCCTCTGACGGAGACTGAGATTCGGGTGCTAGAAACCCTCGTTCGCATTCAAGAGAGCGTAAAAGGAATTCTGTGGCCTCGGAAATACGGTCGCGAAGCGCGTTATATAACGCCGGAGAAATGGGAGCGCTGGACTGCGGAGTGGCACCGCGAACGCGAGGTATTACACGCTCAAGTACGCCGTCAAGAACCGGATAGGGGATATCGTTCCCTGACGGAAGATCCGGCTCTGAAGCTGTATCTTCGCCACAAGTGGCACTGGTTTCCGCAAGTACCGAAGCACAGAAAGCATCCCATTCTTTCATTACTGTTTCTTTCTCCAGCCGTTTTTGTATTTGCATTGTTATCTCCTCACTATCGTAAATGCGTAGGTCGTATTTTATACCGGTTCTGGGGGAAAGGTAAAGGGGTATGATTAGCAGATGGCTTTCGGCTAGTGAAATTGCGGAATTTACCACATCGGATAAACGTGTTATCAATCGCCGCGCTGTAAATGAGCATTGGGTGTCGCGCAACAAGAAAGCCAACGGCGGGACGCGGCGCATCTATCAAGTGGCTACCCTGCCGGAGGACATACAGGCTGCGTACGCGGCGAGCTTAAACATTGCTATAGAAGCCCTTAAAAGTGAGTTGAAACCGGCGTTAAAGGGTGATGTAACACCTGAAAAAACACATGAAATAGCCGTCTGCAAAGGGCGAACTATGGGAGAAAAACCGGTTAAAGCGTGGGACGAATGCACCGAAGCGGAGCGGGAAATCGCCCGCAACCGCCGAGAAGTCATCACAGCCTATGAACAATCGGGACTTAACTCCAAACAGTTTGTCGAATTGTATCGGCATGATGATTTTCTGCCGGAGATCAAGATCGCTCTTGGCCGATGGGGGCGGATCGGCGCTACCGCCATATTTTACCAGAACTGGTTGAGACGTTACCGGCAGTTCGGGCTTGCGGGTCTCGCCCCGCAATATAAGAAGAGAGGAGGCGCGGGCGCGAGCCTCCCGCAAGACGTAAAGAACATCCTTGAATATGTGTATTTGGACACGGCGCGGCCGGGCGTGTCGGCTGTCGTCCGCGCCGTCCAAGCCAGTTACGGCATAACGGCGCCCGAAGACACCGCGCGGCGGTATCTAAAAAGTCTCCCCGAAGCGGTCGCCGCTCACGGCCGCGGGGGGCCGCGTTACTTCGAGGAGCGTTGCCAGCCGTCAATCCATCGCGATTACACCCTCTATAAGCCTATGGACATTATAGTGGGGGGCTACATGACGCAGGACTTTATGCTGCGGGTTAAAGATAAGGTGTGGCGGGCGAAAGTCGCGGCGTTTATGGATATGAGGACACGCATGATCGTGGGGTGGGATTTGCAGCTCACCGCCAACTCCACGAGGGTCGCCGCCGCCTTGCAGAGGTGCTTCGACACTTACGGGCTTCCGGGCGCGATCTACTTTGATAATGGGCGGGAATTCAAGAACTACTGGCTTTGCGGGAATGAGTGGAAGCGTGAGAACAGCGACATAGATGAAGACGAAATCAAGCGAAACATAGGCGTCATAGCCGAAGCGGGAGTAAAAATCATATTCGCCAAGCCGTATCACGGACAGTCGAAACCCATCGAAAGGCTGTGGCGCACGGTGCATGAGACGTTCGACAAGTTTGAGGAGACCTACATCGGCAGCAATACGGCGGCGCGACCGGACGAGGCGCGGGTGTATCAGCGAAAAGTCTCTAAAATGAAAAAAGAGGATTTTGAAAAGATACCCGCGATTGAGGAAATCAAGAGGCGGTTCGGGCGTTACGTTGACTGGTACAACAACAAGCATGAACACGCCGGGCGGGGGATGGACGGA
>JAIRLZ010000276.1 GCA_031259035.1 Treponema sp.
GCGAAATTCTGCTCCGAGTGCGGCGCGCCGTTGAACGGGCGGTTGTCATCGCCGTAGTTCGCCGCTTGAAATTCAGCCGGCTTGACGCCGCCCCGCTCAACGCACGCTTCTTGTTACTAGCAGTTTGTTGCGCTTCGCGCCACAAATCGGAGAAAACGTGCGTTTTCGCACGTTTTCTCCGCGAAAAAAGCCAAAAAACCCCTTATTGGAGGCGGGCGGAGCGGCTCATCTCAGGAAATTCAACAGGGTCTGCGGCAAAATCTTGGACGCGGTTTGCAAGGCCGCTTTGTGGGCGAAATCCATCATGCCCAGATCAACCGTCGCTGTGGTGAAGTCAAGCGCAGACTCCCTGCCAAGCGCGGCGGTAACATTCGGGATATCCGCGTTTATCCGCTTCCATGTGGATTCCGCCCGTTCCACGCGGCTGCCAATGTCGACAAGCCGCATCTGCACATTGTTCAAGGCAAGGTCTATGCCGCCCACACCGCGCCCGCCGATAAAAGAGGCGTCTCCACGGTAAAAGGCGTCGCGCAGTTCAATGACCATGTCGAAGACTGAGCCGCCGGAAACCGCCGCCGATGGATTCCAGTTGGGCGCGCCCTGCGCGGCGTTTGGGATGACAAGTCCTAAATCCTGCAACACGGTTGAGCCTTGGGCGTCTTCCATGCGGATAAGATGCGGATTCGCGCCTTCAATGACAAGCGAGTGTTTGTCCGGATCAATGGAGGCATGGACAGGCGCTGGAGAGTCGTTGATTTTGGCGACAATTGAAGAAAGGTTGTCGCCAGGCGTAACCTGAATTGCAACGCCGTCAACAAAAAAAGAGCCTTGAGCCACAACTTGATAATCCGTGGCGTCATAATCCGAGGTTACCGTCATTTTCTCCGCCCAGAACGCCTCTCCCCCTGATAGGTCAAGGTGTATGTATATCCCGTCTCCAGTCTCGGCTCGCCGTGAAGCGCCCGCCCCTTGATAGTCGACCGCGACAACCATTGACTCCTGCCCGCCGTCAACTTTGCCCTCAATGAGACGGAACGGCTCGGTGAACGCCTTGTCCCCGGCGAAAACCGTGCCGCCATCCGGCCCTGTCGCGTTGGCGATAGAGGTCAGCTCCTTCAAAAGCTCGTTCACCTCAACGCCCATAGCGTGCAAATCTTCTTTGGTGTAAATTCCATTGGCGCCCATCACGGCGATCTCACGGATCCGCTGCAACACATCGTTTGCCTGCCTCATATAAGCGTCCGTCTGGTTCAGGTGATCTTTTACATAAAGCGTGTTTTTCTCAAACCGGTTGAGGCGTGAAAGATACGATTCATAGCGCGCCGTATGGGACGCGGCAAGCGGATCGTCACGGAGATTGTTGAATTTTGTCTGCCCCGCGATTTTCGCCTGTATGTTTGAAAGCGACTCTTCCTGTCTGCGCAGTCTGTATTGGATGTCGTCATTCGGCATATTTGTTGAAATTCTAAACACTTCTTTGTTCCTCTCAATATATAAAATCTCTGATGCGCCGTGGCGTCACCGCCGGCGCTACACTCCCAACCGGTTGATCAACACGTCAAGCAAGGAATTCACCGTATTGATATACCGCGCCGCGGCTTCGTAACCATGCTGATATTTAAGCATATTGGCAAGCTCTTCATCTATATTAACGCCTGATACGGATTGTCTCATGTCATTGAGTTGCTTCATAATAAGGTTCTGGGTTTCGAGCATACGTCCGCTCTGTTCGCCCAGTATGCCTATGCGCCCGACCGCATCCGCGAAATAATCGTCAAAGGAGCCTTGCTTGCCGACCATGACGTCGGTGTTGCGCAAGGCCGCGACAGCCAACGCCGCCTCGCCGTTGCCGGGGTTGGCCGCTCTGCCGTTTTCGCCGAATCCGGCTGCGACGGACGCGGGGTCTTTGACAAGCGCGGAATTCACTTCGATCCAGCCGGCAGGGTGGGCGATTGGCGCGGTCGAAAAATCGGCGACGCTTGCCCGCAACGCGCCAACCGCATCGGCTTGCGCCCAATCATACGCGCCTTCCGCCCCCCTGTCGCTGAGAACCCCCGCATACCCGGCAAGGAAATGGCCGGAATCCTCAACATGCCTGATGACAAAATCCGGCGTGTCCGCGCTTCCGGCGGGCGTCCCTTTAAGGGTAAGCCGCCCCTCCCGGTTCAAACGGGCGGTGACATCGGCGCCGGAATTGTTGATGCGGGAGATCACATCCGCAACCGTATCGGTGGGGTAGTACGGCACATTCACCACGCCGTCTCCAGCGGACAGGGTGATGGCGCCTTCAAGCCCAATCTGCTCCCGTTCTTCCAGTTTATTTACGCCGCTAATGCGGAAAAGGTAGGTGGAATCGTACTCGCCGTCGCCGTCACGGTCGTAATTGCCGTTCACATTCGTAACAAAGTGACGTTCGGTAAAAAAGTCTTGTCCAGTACTGCCGTTCAATCCATATGCATTGCGGTGGACTTCGTTTACAAGGTCAACAAAGTTGATGGTCATGGAATCAAGCGTCTGGATTTCCTGTTGAATGGTTTCATCACGCAGATCAACCAGCGCGGCGACGCTGCCGCTGCGGAAATGAATTTCTTCTCCCGTGTCCGCCCAGGTGATCCGTGAGTAGCCCTGTGTACCGTCCGGCAATGCCGACGCGGGATCAAGCGCGAACTGCCGTCCGATAGACCCCTGTACAAGAACCATGCCGTCAGTATGCACCATGTATTCATCGGGATCGCGGCTGTCAATCGTAATATTAATGTAAGAAGAAAGTTGATCCACCAAGAGGTCGCGGCGGTCAAGCAGATCATTGGGGTTATCACCCTGCGCCTTTACCCGCTGAATGTCATGGTTAAGCCCCGCAATCTCACGGGCGAGTTTATTCACCTGCTGGATGCGGAGAGTGATGTCTTCATCAGTCATATCTTGCAGTCCTTTCAGGCGGCTGTACCGGTCATGGATGGCATCAACTAGCGTTTTCCCGCGTTCGATAACCGCGTTTCTGGGCGCGGTGTCAGACGGATAGGTTGCGAGTTCCTGCCATGAGTCCCAAAAGGCGTCCATTTTGCTGCGGATGGAATTTTCACCCGGCTCAAGATAGACCTGTTCAAGCATCCGTACATAGGGATCGCGGGATCCCCAGTAGCCTTCATTGCCGGCTTGCGCCACGATGCGCCTGTCAAGGAGTTGATCCCGCGCCCGCTCGATCCGTTGAATCACGACGCCTTGCCCTATTTGTCCGGCGGTTTGCTCACGGTTTAAGCCCGGAAGATAGATGGGATCAAAAGCCGAAAATTCAATCCGTTGCCGTGAATATCCCTTGGTTGAGGCGTTTGAGAGATTATGCCCCGTAGTGTTGAGCGCCTGCTCGTTTGCGTTTATCGCCCGCTTCCCGATCTCAATGCCAGTAAATGTTGAAGTCACTGTTCCTCTCCTAAAAAGCCGCCCGCTTTTTATATAATGGACTTGTGAGATAACCCGTTTGGTTATCTCACAAGTCTTGTAAAATGCTCCGCATTTTACCGTTTTTTAGCGGTTGTTGTTTAGAAACTGAAGTTTCTGAACAACTCTAATCTAAGGAGCTTTCCAAAACCAATCCCGAACCTGCGGTTCGCCGAACCGCAAGTTCGCGTTTTGGAACAGCCTCGCCTATAAAATTTGATCCAAAATCAAAGACCGCATGTCTGATGAAACCCTTTTTCCCTGCCGTGAGTACACCTCGCTCTTGCGGTCAGGAAAGGCGGCTTTCATAAAATCGCCTATGGTAGAACGCGCTTCGTTGAGGTAGCGCAACAAGGCCTCGTTTGCGGTCTGAAGTTTAAGGGCGCGGTCTTTGACGCTTCGGTACAGATCGGAAAGCTCTCTGCGCTCATCTTCCGGCAGACGGGAGACTACCGTGTAAAAATGAGGCGCCTTGCCTTCGACGTCTGGCGCGGCTTCGAAAAGAGCGAGCCGTTCCTCTTCCAATACATCAAACTGTTCTTTATAAGTTTCAAGGGAGAAGGCAAGCGCCTCAAAATCCGTCCATTCCCTGTTGACAACCGCGTTTTTCATGGTGTTATGGGTTTCGATGATTTTTTGCAAAAGCTCGTCCTCCCGCTTCAGCGCATCGCGTCTTCGCTTTCTTTTTTCATCGCGACACGTATCGCATTCTACAGAGGGAGGCGCCGTTTCTCCGGCGGCTTCCCCGTCATACTCCGCTTTTTTTTCATCGCGACATGCGTCGTCTTCAGGAGAGGGAGGCGCGGTTTCCGCCGTTTCTACCGTGAAAGGCGCGGTCTCAGCCGCCGTTTCTCCGGCGGCTTCCCCGTCATACTCCGCCGCTTGTTCTTCTTCCATATAG
>JAIRLZ010000022.1 GCA_031259035.1 Treponema sp.
TCACCGGCAAAGGCTTGATATATTGGATATCGCCCAGTACCGGGGCAGGTTGAAATAGTGTATTTTTCCGCTTTAACGCACTTTAACCGCGCTTTAGCCCATGGTACCGCTTGACAAAATTTTTCTGTTTTGTTAGTATATATTTATACATAGTCGATGATAAGGTAAAAAAAGGGTCGTTGACGACCCTTTTTTTGTATGCTTGGGAGGAAACGTGCAGTTTACACCGCGAAAAACAGACGCTTTGTTTGATTTGTTGCGTCCTATTGTCAGCGGTCTTAATATGACTCTGGTCGAGGTGGTTGTTGCGCGGCGGAAGGGAAACGCCCACATAAAAATCGTGGTGTATAAAGACGGCGTTGTTGGCATTGACGACTGCTCACGGGTACACCGCGCCGTGATACCCCGTCTGGATTTGGCGTTTCCGCAAGAAGACTTTTCCGTGGAGGTGTCTTCTCCGGGCATAGGGCGTCTTTTCAAAGACGCTTCCGAATTCGCCCTGTTTATCGGGCGGGGCGTCCGGTGTTACCGGACGGACATATCCGATTGGACGGGAGGCGTACTCAAGTCGGCTGATGAAACGCGGATAGCGCTTGAAAATGAACGAGGAATGGTACTGTTGGAATACGGAGTTATTGCAAAAGCGAAATTAGATAAATCTTATGAAGTCTGTTCACGGGAATAGACGAATGGGGGGAAAGTCTTGGAAATAGATGTATCGGAAGCGTTTAACCAACTCATGCAAGAACGTAATATGTCTGAGGAACATGTCCGCAGGACTATTGAAGATACTCTTTTAGTCGCCTACCGCAGGCGTTATAGAATACCTGAGAAGACAAAGGAATTTGTCAATGGAAAAGAAGCGTCTGTTCCGGTTCCTATTAATGCCGTTGTGCGCTTCAGTGATGACAAAAAAGTTTCAATCTTCGCCAAGAAGAAAATTGTCGATGCGGAAGAAGACGGCATCAGCGATCCGGTATTTGAAATAGATTTGGAGGAAGCCCGCAAGCTGAACCCTGACGCGGAAGCGGGCGATGAAATACTCATACCGGTAGACCCCAAAGAGTTTAACCGCTCTTCCATTAAAAGCGCCAAGCAGACGGCGCAGCACTCAATACGGAACATTCAGAACACCAGCCTGTACGATGGGTACAAGGACAAGATCGGAGAAATTATCATTGGATACTATCAACGGGAGCGGGGGGGCGATATTTATGTGGATCTTGGAAAGGTTGAGGGCATCCTGCCGAAACGGAACCAATCTCCGCGTGAATCTTTTCATGTGAACGACCGCATCAAGGCGATGATCGCCGATGTTCGCAAGTCATCCACCGGCATTGAAATTGTCCTTTCAAGAACGCATCCTGATTTTGTACGCGCTATTCTCACGCTTGAGGTGCCGGAGGTGTACGATAAAACCGTTGGAATTCACCGTATCGTCCGTCAGCCAGGGTACCGCACCAAGATAGCGGTTTTTTCTACGAAGGAAGACGTCGATCCGGTGGGCGCCTGCGTAGGGCTTAAAGGCGCACGCACCCAAGCGATCATCAAGGAACTGGAGGGGGAAAAGATCGATATCCTCAAATACGATACGGATCCCTGTAATTTTATTAAAAACGCCCTGTCGCCGGCGACTATTGCGAACGTTATTGTTCTTGATGAAAACAAGCGGCAGGCGCTCGCGGTGGTGGATGATTCGCAGTTGTCGCTTGCCATTGGGAAACAAGGCAACAATGTAAAACTTGCCAATAAACTGGTTGACTGGAGCATTGACATCAAGACGAAGTCGCAGTTTGCGGAAATGGACATCAACGCCGACTCGAGGCGCGCCGCTTCCGAGTTGTTCACGGACGCCGAGGAGTACGCCAGAATTTCGGAGCTTCCTGGCGTTGATCCGGAGGTCGCCGAAATACTTAAGAACAACAACGCCGATTTTATTGAGGATTTCATCAAACTTACGCCCGAACAGCTTGCAGACCTGCAATTGTCGCCCGGGCAGCTTGAGACGTTGCGCAAACTTATTGAAGAATATGTGGATATTGTTGAAGAGGAAGAGGAATTTGCGGGAGAGGAGAGTTCCGTCGCCGAACCGGATGCCTCTGACGCTATTGAAGAAGTTGAAGAATACGAATGTCCCGAATGCGGCGCTAACATAACTCTTGATATGACCAGATGCCCGAATTGCGGGGTTGGATTAAGTTTTGAGTACGAAGAGGAGTGATGTTCCTCGTGAACAAATTAAAGGTGGAATATGGCTGAGGAATTAAACAATACAAGCCCAAAGGCAGAACTCATTAAACAGGCGCATCCCAAACGCGAAATAACGGCGGAGGAAAAGTCAGGCGATAGCGCCGATGCGTCGTCAGGGGAGAAGAACGTCGCTCCCGGACAGGGGAAACGCCGTAAAATTGTGGTGAAAACAACAAAATCTTCTGCGGCTCAGGCGAATGCGCCAGCAAGTGCCGGCGCATCGCCGGCGCGCGCGGCGGCTCCGGTTTCAGCGGGGCAAAACAGAAGACTTCAGCCGAAGGTTGTTGCTGTCACAATCCGCGATGTCGACGTCCATGTTGACGTCGGCGACGGTGGTGGCGCCAACGCTGGCGATGATGTTCCGGTCAGAGAGACAAAAGACGAAAAGAAAGAAAATGATGCGATCTCTGTGGTTGAGGAAGTGAAGCCTGCGGATCGCCGTCAAGAGGACGAAGAGAAAGAGTCCCCTATTTCTGAAAACGCCCCTGTTTCCAGCGGCGCCGTTTCGGATGCCGCCGCGTCCGATTCAAACGGCGCGCCGGCGCAGGAAAAGCCCGTCGCGCTGAAAGAGGTGTCCACCTTCCAAATATCGCAACGCCCCCATGTGGTGGTGGGACGGGTCGGCGGACGGCAGGTTGGCCCGCGCGGCCATGACAATCGCCGCAACCAGGGTCCGAAGGGCGACGTTGCGGGAAGAGGCGTCCGGCAAGGAAACTACGGCGCAAAATCCCCCGAGCGTTCCGGCGGCGGCGCTTCCATCGGCGGGCGTGTCGGTAGAAATAACACCGGTTTTTCCCGCCCAGGCAGGCCCGGCGAGCAACGTGGCGGCGTTGCGGGGAACGCGGAGAACCGGACTGCCAATCAGCGTCCGGGCGGCGGGCGCATCGGAATCCAGCGTACCGGAACGGGGTCCAACATGCCGGGGGCGACGCCTCCAATTGATGGGAAAGGAGCGGTAAAACGCACGTTTAAGGCGAAAAAACCGGTTTATGTACGCAAAGATAAAGAAGAGATGGAGGAAAAGCTCCGTCAGACAAAGAAGAAGATCGCCCATATTGCGCATCCGGTTCCCAAAGTTATTGAAATAATGGAAGTGCTTTCCGTGTCGGAACTGGCGAAAAAGATGAATCTCCGCGCCGCTGATTTAATCGCAAAACTTTTAAGCATGGGGCAGATGGTTACCATAAATCAGCAGATAGACGCGGATACGGCGACGTTGCTTGCAGCCGAGTACGGCGCCGATGTGAAGATCGTTAATCTGTACGACGAAACGGTCATAGAAAGCAAGGAAGATGATGAAGCCGATTTGGAACCCCGTCCTCCTGTGGTGACGGTCATGGGACATGTTGATCATGGCAAGACCAAGCTCCTTGACGCCATCCGCAGCGCCGATGTCGCCGCGGGTGAATTTGGCGGCATTACCCAGCATATCGGCGCGTACACGGTTGAAACAGCGAACGGCGACAAGATCACCTTCCTCGACACGCCTGGACACGAGGCGTTTACCCGTATGCGCGCGCGAGGCGCCCAAGTTACGGACATTGTGGTGCTGGTGGTCGCCGCAGACGATGGGGTTATGCCCCAGACTGTGGAAGCCATCGCCCACGCCAAGGAAGCCGGTGTTCCCATTATCGTTGCGGTGAACAAGATCGACAAAGCGGAAGCCAATCCAGACCGCGTAAAGACCCAACTTTCCGATTATGGGCTTCAACCCGAAGAATGGGGCGGGCAGACCATGTTTGTCGAAATTTCCGCGCTCAAGAAACAGGGAATTGACAAGCTGATCGAAACGATCCTCCTTGAAGCGGAAATTCTGGAGCTCAAGGCGAATTATAACCGCCGCGCTGAAGGAAAGGTGCTTGAATCCCGCATTGATCCCGGACGCGGAACCGTCGCCACGGTTTTGGTGGAACGCGGTACGCTCAAGATAGGCGATTCGTTTGTGGCCGGCATTTGGCCTGGACGAGTTCGCGCCCTTTACAATGACAAAGCGCATAAAGTCGCCTCAGCCAGTCCTTCCGCGCCTATAGAAGTAACCGGGTTTGACGCCGGCATCCCCAATGCCGGCGATCCCTTCCAAGTGGTCGAAGACGAGCGTTTTGCCCGTGATGTTTCCGCGAAACGTCAAGAGCTAAAGCGCAGTGAAGACGCGAAAAACGTCAAAAAAATCACTCTTGAAAACCTTCGTGACACCATCAGTGAGGGCGAGATTCAGGAACTCAAGGTGATCATCAAATCGGACGTACAAGGAGCCGCGGAAGCGCTCCGTTCAAGCCTCGAAAGACTTTCCACCAAGGAAGTGCGGCTTAGCGTTATTCAGGCGTTGCCGGGCGCTATCAACGAAGGCGATGTGGAGCTTGCCAGCGCGTCAAAGGCTATTCTTATCGGCTTCAATGTGCGTCCTGTGCCAAAGGCAAAAGCCTTGGCGGATCAGGAGCGGGTGGACATCCGCAAGTACAATATTATCTTCAAGGCTGTGGAAGAAATACAGCAGGCCATGGAAGGCTTGTTGAAACCCGAATTGAAAGAGGAAACGCTCGGTACCGTAGAAGTGCGGGATACATTCAAAACCCCGAAATTTGGCGCCATTGCCGGCTGTTTCGTGCTTACCGGCGTGATAAAACGGACCGCAAAGGTGCATGTCATCAGGGACAATGCTGAAATCTACACCGGCAAGATAGGGTCTTTGCGCCGTTTCAAGGATGATGTGAAGGAAGTCGCCGCTGGATTTGAGTGTGGTCTGGGCATAGAAGGGTTCAACGACATTCAGGTGAACGATCAACTCGAAATCTTTGAGATGGTGGAAGTGGCGCGGAAACTGTAACAGTAATCCACGAACCGGGCGAGTGGGGCGTGTCGCACTTTGATTTTCGGAATCATGTATGGAAATAATTTTAGCGCGTTAAGTCCCGATAGGACACAAATTGTCGCTTTGCGAAACCTTTCCTCTGAGATTAATCTTTTTGACGCCGTTATAGAGCGGATGATCCGTACATTTGCCGGGCGTCAGAGTGAGGTAAATTCTGTAACATTCAACCCCAATGGAAAATATCTAGTCTCGGCGTCAGGCGGCAGTTATCTTCGTAAAAAGGATTATACCGTCAGCTTCTGGAGTGTTGAGAGCGGGCGGGAGATCCGCGTTTTCTTCGGGCATACAGAGCTATAGTGATAGCGAAGTGAGCATATGGTACATTGTATCTGTCGTGCTGCGACAATCGTCCGTAATCCGGTTGGTTGTTGGAACAACCGGTAAATCGGTCAAACGCGGTTTGACATCTCAATTTTTTCAGGAGAAAAAAGGAGAAAACATGAAAACAAACAAACGTATCGCCGGCGTGGTGGCGCTGGTACTGGCGCTGACGCTCGCATCCTGCGCCTCCGCTCCCGCAGGACGGGCGGAAGCCGCCGCCCCGGCGGAGCCTGTCTATGCGGCGGATTCCCTATTGTTGGACGCGGCCATTGAAGACGCCGCCTTATGGCTTGCCGCCCGACTCCCCGATGGCGTGAAAACCGCCATTGTCGCCTTTGACGCGGAGACGGCGGCCCTTTCGGACTACGTGTTCGGGGAGCTGTGGAACCGCTTTGAGGAGACGGGGCGATTTGTCATGGTTGACCGCCGGAATCTGGATCGCGTCCGCGCGGAAATGGACTACCAGATGTCCGGTGAAGTGAGCGACGATTCCGCCCGGTCCATCGGACGGCAGTACGGGGCGGAGATCATCGTTTACGGCCGGATGGCCCGTATGGGAGACGAATACCGGATGACGGTCTACGCCACCAACGTGGAAAAGGCGGCGAGCAGTCAGAGGGCGCTGAACATCCGTCCCGGCGGCCGCCTTGCCGCGTTGCTGGAAACGGACCTTGACGGGGAGATAGACCGCGCCGTCTCGGACCTTGCAAAAGGAGTTTCGGGAAAGACCACCGTCGCCATCGGGCGCATCTCCTATGGCGACACCCAGACGGTTTCAAGCCTTTCGGCCTACCTCAAGAATGGCATTACCGCAAGCGCCCTGCGCCGGAACAGCCGCTTCACCGTGGCGGATGACGGCGCGAGCGCCGGGTTCGCTATGGCGACGCGGGGACTTGCCGTGAAAGCGCCCGCCATGAACGGCGCCTCATCGGACGGCGGCGGCATTCAGGCGGTGATCATGGGGAGTTTCAGCCCCATGGACGACGGCGCGAAAGTAAGCCTGCGTCTTGTTTCCGTTTCCCGCAACAGACCTGTCCTTGCCGCCGCGAATTTCGAGGTTTCCGGGGAGGAACTCCGCCGCAGACGGCTTTCCCTGCTCCCTGAGATAAGCCGCGCCGACTTTGAGGCGAAGCGGGATGCGGTGGAACCCTACGCCGGGCGGAACAACCGTTTCGCCTTTACCATAACCCCCGACGATCTTGACGGGGTATACTACGAAGGGGAATACATGGGCATGAGGCTTTACTCCGAAAGGGATTGCTGGTTCCGTATCGTCCATATCGACGTAAACGGCACGGCTCAGGTGATCTATCCCACAACTTCACGGGACAACAACCTTATCCGCGCCGGGGAAACCCGAAGCATCCCTGAGAACACCCGCTACCGCATGGGCGCGCCCTATGGGGAGGAGTATATACTGGTCGCCGCCTACGATCGTCCTTTCC
>JAIRLZ010000067.1 GCA_031259035.1 Treponema sp.
TGAACGACTTGTCGTCAATGCCGGTCGCATCGGTCAAGAGCCGCACTGTAATCTGTTTTTCAACCGGCGCCGCCTGCTCCGGAGGCGCGGACGCCGTCCGGTCGTCTTTTTTTGAGCAGGAACAAAACAACAAGAGCGTTATCGCAAGCGCCACGCTTACGCCTATAGGAATCTTTTTCATTAATAAATCCTCCTTAAACAATAAAAAAAAATTATAGGCTGTTCCAAAACGCGCCTTATGGCGTCAGTTTTGAAACAACTTCTTACCCCTGGAGAACATTGGATAAACCGCACATGCCCAACTCATAAAGAATGAGCGATGTTCTCCAAAAGCCTGTTCCACAACTAACCCGAACCGCAGGTTCGCAAACGCAGGTTCGCAAACGCAGGTTCGCACATGTAGTTCGCGTTTTGGAACAGGCTCATTATATAGAGTCTTTCCCAAAACGCGCTTTATGGCGTCAGCTTTTGGGAAAGACTCTATATTTTAGAACAATGCGACAAGAAAAACAAGAGGGCTGCGCTTGGAAGGGCGCCTGTGTTTATTCGTATCGAGGCATAACACCCTACCCTTCAAGACGCATCCTTGAGGACGGCTTTGTACAGTCCATGTTGCAAAAAAACGCCGGAAATGCTAAATTCCTACTATGAATTATTCGATAGCCTTGATTCCCGGCGACGGGATTGGTCCCGAAGTGATTAAACCGGCGACGAAAGTCCTTGACGCGGTCGGCGGCACATGGGGACATGTGTTCAATTATGTGGAGCTTGAAGCGGGCGGCTGCGCCATCGACAGTACGGGCGAACCATTGCCCAAAGAAACGCTTGAGGCCGTCAAGCGGTGCGACGCCCTGCTGTTGGGCGCGGTCGGGGGGCCGCAATGGGAAAATCTGCCCGGTCATCTGCGTCCGGAACGCGCCCTCCTGGGATTGCGAGCCGGTTTGGGCGTGTTTGCAAATCTGCGCCCGGCAAAGTTGCCGCCCCAGTTGCGGAGCGCGTGTCCGCTTAAAGACGAAGTTCTCGTTTCCAGCAATTGCGAAGGCAAACCGGAATTCGACATGCTCATTGTGCGGGAACTTACCGGAGGGCTTTATTTCGGGGAACGGGGGCGAAGCGCGGACGGCAAAATGGCTTTTGACACCGAACGCTATGCATGGGACGAGATAGAGCGGGTTCTGCGTACGGGCTATGAAGCCGCCAAAGGCAGAAGGAAGAAGCTCTGCGTTGTGGATAAGGCGAATGTACTCGAATCGTCCCGTCTTTGGCGCGAAGTCGCCGCCGTTGTGTCGAAAGAGTATCCCGATATTGAGACGTCGTTCCTCTATGTTGACAACGCCGCCATGCAGCTTGTCCGCGCTCCTGGACAGTTCGACGTCATCGCAACCTCAAACCTTTTCGGCGACATCCTATCGGATGAGGCGTCGGTACTGACCGGCTCAATCGGCATGTTGCCGTCCGCGAGCCTCGGCAGTCCGCGCGATTCGCTTGCCAAGAACGGCCGTCCTATGGGCATGTACGAGCCGATACACGGTTCCGCGCCCGACATCGCCGGCAAAAATATCGCAAACCCGCTTGGTACGATCCTTTCAGCCGCAATGCTGCTCCGCTATTCCTTTGGGCTTGAAAAAGAAGCCCGCGCCGTTGAGAACGCGGTGAGCGCCTCGCTGGACGCGGGGTTGCGCACGCTGGACATTGCGGGCAGGGGGCGGGACGCGGCGAATGAAACGATTGTCGGCGCCAAAGAAATGGGCGAAGCCGTAGTAAAACTGTTGGAGAAATGAAACATGAACGTACTCGTTATAGGTTCAGGCGGACGGGAACACGCCATCGCGTGGAAACTCGCCATGTCGCCCAAGGTCGATGCGGTCTTTGTGGCTCCGGGCAACGGTGGAACCGCCCTTGAAAAGAAATGTGAGAACGCGCTCGCCGGCGTAGATCCTGAAACGGAGGCGGGGCAGATGATTCTGGCCGATTTCGCCGAGAAAGCGGGCGTCGCCTTCAGCGTGGTTGGTCCTGAAGCGCCGCTTGCCGCGGGGATCGTCGCCGCGTTTCACCGCCGCTCCCTCGCCATTGTGGGCCCTGACAAAAGGGCGGCGCGGCTTGAGGCGAGCAAGGCGTTCTCAAAGGCTTTTATGGCGAAATACGGCGTCCGCGCCGCGGCAAGCAGGGAATTCGCCGGCGGCGGCGCGGGATTTGAAGACGCGCTTCGGCATGTGAAAACCCATTTTTCCCAAACCAATCAGCCCATTGTCATCAAGGCGGATGGGCTTGCCGCAGGCAAAGGCGTTGTCATCGCGAACTATTTTATGGAAGCCGAGTCATGCCTGCGCTCCTTTATGAAGGACGGCGTTATTGGGGATGCGGGGAGAGCGGTTGTAATCGAAGACTTTCTGCGCGGCAAAGAGGTTTCCGTTCTCGCCGCTGTCAGCGTTCGGAACGGCGAGGGCGTTATCGCGCCCTTCATCCCGGCGCGGGATCACAAACGCCGCTTTGACAACGACGAGGGACCCAACACGGGCGGCATGGGCGCCATCGCGCCGGTTCCTGACTTCACGGAAGCGGCGCAAGCGGATTTTCGCTCATCGATCCTTGAGCCGACTCTGGAAGGGCTGAAAGCGGAAAACGTTGATTACCGAGGGTTCATTTTTTTCGGACTCATGGTACAGGACGGGCGCTGTCATCTGCTTGAATACAACGTGCGCCTGGGCGATCCGGAAACACAGGCGATCTTGCCGCTGCTTGACTCGGATTTCGCGGATGTGTGCGCCGCGATTCTGAACGGGAGTCTGACGGAGAACCGGCTTGTGTGGAAGCGGGGCGCCGTGTGCGCTCCGGTCGCGGTCGCCGACGGATACCCTGGCCCATACCGGAAAGGCGATTGTGTTACGGTGAACGGCGCGGCGCCAAATGGCGGCGAATTGTCCCCCGGCGTGAAACTCTTCGGCGCGGGCGTACGCCTGCAAGACGGCGATTCCTTCACCTCAGGCGGCAGAGCGCTTGCCGTCTCCGCGTACGCCGCTGACGCGGAGAGCGCGAGAAGCGCGGCGTACCGCGCCCTCGAGTCGGTGCGCTTTGAGGGCATGGGCTTCCGGAAGGACATCGGGCGGTGACGGCGTCGCTTTCGCGCGTGTACCGGCGCGAAGCGTTGTGCGAGCGTGAAATTTTTTTCTTGTACGCGCTTGAAATCATAGCGTCTTTTTGTTAAAATCTCTTTCGATATGGCGAGAAAATACGGCTATTCCGCTTTATCGGACATGTTTCAAGATGATGAGTCTGAACAGGAACTGGTCAAGACGAGCGGTGGAGATTCAAAATACCGGAAAGTGGCGAAACTCCTCATACTCATCGGCGGGGAGGGAGCGGCGAAAATACTTTCAAAGCTCACTATCAAGCAGGCGGAGATTGTTTCCAGAGAAATCGCTTCAATAAAAGGCATTACACAGGCGGAAGCGGAGAAATTATTCAGCGAATTCCGGTCTTTTATGGCGGTTTCATCCGGAGGGTATAAGGGAGCGTTCACGGGCGGAGTTGACGAGGCGCGGAAGCTTTTGTATGCGACGTACGGCCCTGAAAAGGGCGAGGCGATACTGAGAAAGATGGCGCCGGAGGCTGTGGAAAGTCCTTTTGCGTTTCTTGAGGACTTTACGGCGGAGCAGTTGGGCATCCTTTTTAAAGATGAATCCGCGGCGTCCGAGGCGCTGGCGCTTTCAAGACTGCCTGCGAAACTGGCCGCTGAGGTGATAAAGCATGAGGCGCCTTCAAGGAAAACCGAGATTGTCAAGCGCATAGCCAAGATGAACAAAATAGCGCCATTCGTCATGGAACGGGTGGCGGCCGCGCTCAAAGAAAAAGTCCGGAAAATAGGCCGAACCGATTCCGAAAAGATTGACGGCATGAACGCGCTTGCGGAGATACTCAAAGCGTCGGACGCCTCTTTTGAATCAAGGCTCCTTGAGGAACTGGAAGGCGGCGATCCCTCCTTGAGTTGCAATTTGAGGGCGAGGCTCTATACGCTTGACGATATACTGCGCATGAACGATCTCGCGCTGGAAGAAAAACTGCGAACCATGAGCGAAAAAGAAATTGTCTTCCTGTTGAAAGGGCGCAGACAGGCCTTTATTGACAAAATTCTGTCCAATGTCTCAACGCCGCGCCGCGCTTTGATACGGGAAGAAGCCGAAATTTTAGGGTCTGTGTCGCGTTTCGAGGCGGACGCCGTCGCGTCTGATTTCCTGAATTGGTTCAGGCGGGGCCGGGAAAGAGGCGAGATACTGCTTGCCGATGATGAAGATATTATCGTATAAATGAGTAAAGAGGTGCGCATGGAAACGAGGTTGAAAAAGGGGCAAACGGCAAATGGGTTTGAGATTCTTGATATCGCCGATTTGAGCGAAATTAACGCTGTGGGCGTGTATGCCAGACATACAAAAACCGGCGCGGAGGTGTTTCACGTTCTGAATGACGATGAAGAAAACCTTTTCGCCTTCAGTTTCGCGACCGCTCCAGAGGATTCAACAGGCGTCGCCCATATCATAGAACATTCTGTGCTGTGCGGATCGGAGTGTTATCCGCTGAAAGACGCCTTTCTCACGCTGGGTCAGGGCAGCCTCCAGACCTATCTCAATGCATGGACGTTTCCCGACAAGACCGTGTATCCAGCAAGCTCGGTCAACGAGCGCGATTACTTCAATATAATGGGCGTGTACGCGGACGCGGTGTTTCGCCCCCTCCTGTCCGAGTGGACGTTTATGCAGGAAGGGCGCCGTCTGGAACTTATTGGCGGCGAGTCAGCCTTCGGTACAGCCGCCGGTACACCCAAAGGGAAAAAACTCTCCATCACGGGAGTTGTGTACAACGAAATGAAGGGCGCGTATTCTTCGATTGAGACGATCGCCGGGCGCTTGATGGCGCAGACTCTGTTTGAGGGAACGCCGTACGGCTATGAATCGGGGGGAGATCCCGAATGTATACCGGATTTGACGTTTGAATATTTCAAAAATTTTCACAAAAGCCGCTATGCTCCGGCGAATTGCAAGATTTTTCTGGCGGGCGACATCGCAAGCGAAAAACAATTCGCCTTTCTGGACAACATATTGTCGGCGCAGCCGGCAGGCGCCGCCGCGCCGCCGCTCCCGTTGGCAAGAAAGTGGGAAAAACCCAAACGGGCGCGGGCGCGTTGTCCCGCGAGCGGCAAGGAGAAGGCGACGGTTCTGCTTTCGTGGCTCTGCGGCGACGCGACGGATCCGGATGAAACGATGGCGCTCGCCACCTTAGCCGGAATTCTGATGGGACACGATGGGTCTCCGCTTGCCAAGGCGCTCGTTGAGTCAGGACTGGGGGAGGATCTGTCGCCGGAAAGCGGGTTTGAGGATGAGCGCAGGCAGACTATTATGGCGGCGGGACTGCGGGGCGTTGATCTTTCCAAAACCACGGCTGAAGCGTTTGAACAGCTTATTATGGAAGAACTGCGGCGTTTGACGAGGGAAGGCGTCCCAAAAGAAGAAATTGAAGCCGCCGTAGTTTCCCTTGAGTTTTCAAACCGGGAGATAAACAGAGCGCATGGACCTTTTTCGCTTGTGTGGCTGCAACGGACATTGCGCGGCTGGCTGCACGGAGAGAAACCGTGGGAAAGCCTGCTTTTCCTGCCCTCTTTCACCAGAATAAAAGAAAAACTCAACGGCGCGGAGGGCGGGCGCTACGTTGAACAGCTTATTCAGACCTACCTGCTTGACAACCCGCATCGCGTCTTGCTTTCCATTGAACCGGAAGCGGACTTTCTTGAGAAAAAAGAAGCCGCCTTCGCGCAAAAACTGGCGGAAAAACTGGCGGCGCTTTCAAAAGCGGAATTAAAGATCATAGAGAAAAAAGCGAAAGCGCTTAAAAAAGCGCAGGGTGAAAAGGATAGCCCGGAAGCGCTGGCGTCCATTCCTCACCTGTCCGTACGCGATCTTTCGCGGGAAATCGTTACGACGCCCCGCGTGTTGTTTGACGCGGGCGGCGTACCTGTTCTGGCGCATGACATTTTCACCAACGGCATCGCCTATGTGAACATAGCGTTTCCGGTTGATGTTCTTGAGCCGGACGATTATCCGTGGCTCAGCCTGTTCAGCCGCGCCGCGGTGTCAACCGGATTGCCGGGTATGGATTACGCGGCGGTTTCGAGCCTGTTGGCCCGCACCGCAGGCGATTTTTCCTCGACTCTGAAAAGCTTCAGCGTCTCGCCAGGAGCAAGCCGCAGCGTTGCGACGCCCTCCGGCGTCTTCGACATTCGCGGGCGGGATTGGCTTGTCTGGAACCTCAGATGCCTTGACGAGAAGCTGCCGGCGAGCGTTGGACTCATCCTCGACATCATCGCCAAAGCGGATTTTACGGATATGCGCAGGCTCAACGACATCACGCTGAATTTCAAAAATGATTTGGCGTCCAGCATTGCGCCGTATGGACACGCTTACGCCATGAGCAGAGCGGGCAGGCATTTCTCAAAATCACATCTTATGGAAGAAATCTGGAACGGCGTTTCTCAGCTTGAGTTTATCCAAAAGATAACAGCGATGGACACGCCTGAAATAAGCGCGAATCTCACCCGCATACGAGACGCGCTCGCGTCTGCGGGCGCATTGATCAACCTCACGGCGTCCAAAGAAACCATTGACGCGGCGGCGCCGCTCTTTGAACAAACATACGCCGTGTTTGGCGCGCCAAAACCCCGGAACGCCGGAGTATCGGAGCGGGCGTTCTTCTCGCTGTGTTCAAACGGCGTTCAACCGCCGGACAACCGAAAAAAATACGAAACCGAGGTTTGGGCGTCCCCGACATTGCAGGTTGGATTTACCGGCGCCGTGATTCCGGCGTCGGAGTACGCCACACGGAACTATGCCGCGGAACTGGCGCTGTCCCATTACGCGGCGACGGGCGAATTGTGGGAAACCATCCGCATGAAAGGCGGCGCGTACGGGGCGTTTGCGTATCTCAACGGGTTGAATCGAAGTTTCTGCCTTGCAAGTTATCGCGATCCGGAGCCGCTTAAAACATTGACCGCCTTTCACCAGTCGCTGAAAAAAATAAGCCGCGCCCGCATTGACGCCGATAGCATGGAAAAGATGATTATCGGCGCTTACGCCAATGAGACGCACCCGCAGACGCCGAACCAGAAGGGCTTGTCCGATTGTTTCAGGTTTCTCTGCGGCATTGAGGATGCGCAGCGATCAAGAATTAGAAATTATTTGCTGGATATGACCGCTGATGAAGTTACTACCGCAGCTGAACGCATCGCGAAGCGTATGCATGGCGGCGGAGCGTCCTGCGTACTTGAAGGCATGGGCGGCGCGGAGAAAACGGCCTCGGCGTTGGGCGTGGCTGTGCGTACGTTGCCTGTGTAAAAGGGACGGACTGATGAATTACTCGCAGCCTCAGGGCGCGTTTTGAAAAACCTCACATAGTAAAGGAGCGGCAAGTTTATGAATAAAGTCTTGCAGGAAAAGATACAGGAAGCGTTTTCATCGGCGCTTCCCATAACCGCCATTGTACTCATCGCGAGCATTGTGTTGGCGCCGATGTCGGCGGGCGTCATCGTCATGTTTCTTACCGGAGCGGCGCTGCTCATCATTGGCATGGGTTTCTTCACCTTGGGCGCGGATATGGCGATGATGCCGATGGGCGAAGGGATCGGCGCCCAGCTTACCAAGACCTCGAAATTGGCGCTGGCGCTCGGCATTAGTTTTGTTATGGGCGTCATCATCACCGTCGCCGAACCGGATCTTCAGGTGCTTGCGGGTCAGCTTGCCGAATCGCTCAATCCGTGGGTGTTGATCGTCACCGTCGGGCTGGGCGTGGGACTTTTCCTCGCCATAGCGGTGCTGCGGGTGTTGTTCGGAATTCCGCTCAGAGTGCTGCTTCTTGGCTTTTACATTATTGTCTTCGTCATTGCGGGTTACATGCTCACCACGCCGAACGGCTCCTTTATACCCATAGCGTTTGACTCGGGCGGCGTCACCACCGGACCCATGACCGTGCCGTTTATGCTGGCGATGTGCGTCGGCGTCGCGTCTTTGCGCGGCGACAAGGGATCAAAGGAAGACAGCTTTGGCTTCGTCGCGCTGTGCAGTATAGGCCCCATTCTTTCGGTGCTGATCCTCGGCATGATAAAGCGCATCAACACGGTTGACGCGGGCGAACCCATTGACACAAGCGCGATAGCGATGTATACGGACAGGGATGTTGTGCTCAGCTTTCTGGAAGCGTTCCCCGCAAAAATAAAAGACGTCGCTATGGCGCTCGCCGCGATCCTCCTGTTTTTTGTCGTGTTCCAGTTGATTTCAAGACGGTACAAGAAGCAACAGCTTATGAGGATATTAGTGGGATTCGTCTACACCTTTATCGGGCTTGTACTGTTCCTGACCGGCGTGGAAGTCGGCTTTATGCCGGT
>JAIRLZ010000181.1 GCA_031259035.1 Treponema sp.
GATTTGGAAGAAGCCGGAAGGCTTTTGGGCGTATTCGAGCCAGGTCACGATGGGGATGGCGCGGTGGAGGAGGCGGACCGGCTTGGCGCCGGAGGTTCCGCGGAGTTTCATCCGCAGCCTGGGCGTATGCGGGAGGCGGTCGATGGCGCGGGGGCTGATTTTTTTGAGTTTGGCGGCGGCCGTGTCGGACATACGGTATTTTTCTTTCAGCCTGATGAGGTCAAGGTTCTGTCTGAGGAAGGGGGCGAACAATTTTCCGCAGGGCCGGTTGAAGTTTTTCCACAACAATTCAAGCATAGCGGCGACCGCGGCGTCATAGGAGGGCTGACAGGCCCGTTTTTTCCGGCTTTTTTCAACGATGGCGACCGTGACGGTTTCGCCGTCCAGCACACGAAGCTGTGTTTTTCCGATGCGGTTGAGTTTGAAAACAGCGTATTTCCGGCTTTTGCTGCCAGAGAGAGCCAGATACTCGTCCAAAATCCGTGACTTTTCGCCTTTTCCGGCTTTCCGGTAGCGGGGAGCGAACTCCGCCGCAATCTTTCTTTTCTCTGCCATGGTAAACCCCATTTGTTCCTCCAGATTCAGTCTGGAGAGAGTGTGTCCCCATGGTTAGATTTTTACATGGCGCAAACGCTTCACAATGGTTCGATTTAACGTGGCGCAATGCGTCCCCTTGACAACCTTTATCATGCTATAGTATCATACATCAAAACATTGAAAAAAATGGAACAAACAACTACATGCGCAATTGAGTCTGCGTATGGTGGCAAATTGCAGGCGCCAGCGAGCGCGACGCCTTTAATAAGAGAACGATTGTAACCATACCTGTTTTGGTGAGGTTTAAGATAGTATGAAATTGTACCACGCTACGGCGTTTTTTTTCTTGGGAGTAGGTTTTCTGCGCCTGCTTGGGTGCGTTTCTTCCAGTGCGATGGCTGACCGTCTTGTCTTGCCAAAACCCGCGCGTGAAATCAGGCTTGCCGATATTGAGAAAGCCGTATCCGAAAATCCGGCGCAAGCCGTGCATCTCATCGGCGTGTACCGCGCCCACTACTTGCAAGACGATGAAACCGGCAAAAAACTCTCTGATTTTTGGGATGCGGCGATAGGCGTCCTGAAAATCAATCAGGCGAAAGCCCTTGAAGAAAAGCGCTTCGACGACGCGCTGTCCATGGCGCGTTCTCTGGCGAATCTGAATGTTTTGGTTGAAAGCGCTGGCATGGAGCCGGATATTTTGCTTGCCGACGCCAAAGACAAGCTGGAAAAAGGCGACGATCTGCCGGCGTTTATAACTGCGGTTCATGCCCATGCGCTTAAACCGCTTTCTTTCGATGACGCGCTAATCTTCCTCAATCGCGCCGTAACAGTGAAACAACGGAGAACGGCGTCTTATTTCCTCGCCGCGGCGGACGACGCCGCGGCAACCGCTTATGCGGATAAACACGATGAAATTTCATCAGATGTACGCGCTTACGCGGAGGGAAATGACCAGCCGCGGGATATGATCAAGGGCGTTGCGACCGTGCTTGTCGATCAGGGGACGCATATTGAAAAAGGGCGGGCGTATCCGTCAATGATGCTGGGTTCCGCGTTTTTTGTGGATGCGTCCGGCCTTCTCATCACCAACTACCATGTGATTCAGAGCGAGGTTGATCCCACGTATGAAGGGTATTCCCGCATGTATATCCGCATGGGGGACGCGACAAGTCCGCGCGCGCCTGCCAGGGTGGTTGGGTATGACAAGGCTATGGATATTGCGCTTATCAAAACCTCGGTTACGCCGGAATATGTTTTTTCTATAGCGGATTGGGTCGCTCCGGCTGTGGGCGATTCCATCATTGCGATAGGATCGCCTGTTGGTCTTGAAAAAACGGTTACGCAGGGCATAGTCTCCGCCACAGGAAGGCGGCTTCTGCAAATAGGCGACGTAATCCAGATAGACGCCGCAGTCAATCACGGCAATTCGGGAGGACCTGTTCTTGACAAAAACGGCAGGCTTGTCGGCGTTGTATTCGCGGGCGCGGATCAGTATCAGGGCTTGAATTTCGCCATTCCGGCGGAACGGCTTGTCGCCGCGCTTCCCGCCCTTATCAAAGGCGGAAAAGCGGAGCGTCCCTGGTTGGGGATCGCCCTTGCGGAAACCGCCGAAGGCGCGGAAATCATCTATGTCGCGCCTTTTACCCCTGCCGCGGAAATGAATGTTAAAGAAGGCGGCGTCATAGCGTATTTAAATGGAGAGAAGGTGAGCGCGCCCCAGGGCGAGCTTATACCCGCGTTGCAAGACGCGCTTTTTCCCACCCAGCCGGGCGAGTTGGTGTCATTGGAAACAACTGACGGCGCGCGGCACCTCCTCATGTCCCACGCGCGTCCCGCGCTTCCCTTATCCGAAGCCGCAAAAAAAGATAGCAGGGAACGTATGACCGGTCCGTTGTTCGGGTTTATTTTAGCTCCATCTTTAGGAAAGACATCTACGTATACGGTCAAGAAGGTGATACGCGGTTCCATCGCCGAGGACGCCGGACTGTCCAGAGACGATCCCATAACTATACGCGGCTTCTCGGTGATGGAAAAGGAAGGGTACGTATTTATGGATATTGATGTAAAGAAACGCCGTTTGGGATATATAGAGACGTCTATGCGGTTGCCTGCGTATCTTGATACGCCGGATACGTTATAGCGAGGTAACGATGAAAAATAAATTCAAAAGCGTCGTTTTTGATCTAGATGGCACGCTTGTTGACACCATTGCGGACATCGCCTTTTTTATGAACAAGGCGCTGGCGTTGCGCAATCTGCCCCTTGTTCCTGAAAAAGACTACAATAGGCTCGTTGGGTGGGGCATGAAACGGCTTGCCCTTAACGCGCTGCCCCCTGAAATACGGCGGTCTCCGGAGGCCGCCGCGCTTTCCGCCGATCTCGCCGCAGACGCCACCCGTTTTTATGGAGAGACGCCGATCATTAAAACAAAACCGTACGCCGGTATACAGGAACTGCTTGTAGAGGTGAAA
>JAIRLZ010000186.1 GCA_031259035.1 Treponema sp.
CCGGCGTAACGGCGGTAAGGTCATCGTCAAACCCAAGCGGCGCCATCGCGGTAAGCTGGAATTCGGTTTCCGGCGCGAGCGGCTATAATGTATACCACTCGACAACCAGTTCCGGCACGTATTCTCTCGTTGGCTCGGCGGCCGGGATTTCTTACACGGATACGGGGCTGTCGCCAAGCGCGACCTACTATTACAAGGTGTCCGCCTACAACGACTATGGGGAAAGCTCGCTGTCATCATCGTATGCTTCCGCGTCAACCAGCGGAGTCGCCCCTTCCGCGCCGTCCGGCGTAACGGCGGCGGCAGAGGAAGCGGAATGGGGCGCACCCGTCACCATCAGGATAAGGTGGAGTCAGGTTTCTAACGCAAACGGCTATAAGCTGTACCGGGCGACGAGCAGTTCCGGCGTGTATACTCTCGTTAATGATTTAAGCACAAGTACTTCCTACACCGATTATGAACTACAGCAAGACACGACCTACTATTACAAGGTGTCCGCCTATAACAGCTACGGGGAAAGCCCGCGGTCGTCGCCCGCTTCCGCGAAGACGTTATTGCTTCTTTCGTTTGACGAATGGCGTGAGAACACCCTTGCTTCCGGGGCCGTTCATTATTACACCTATGCGTTCAACGGCACTTCGGCAGGCACAAGAAGCTACCGCATCTACTGGGAGGATTATGATTATGACTCCTCCTACGGCAATATTACGTTGTCCGCAAGAGATGACAAAGGAATAACGTTCCTCAATCCCACTGACGCGGGACACAGCGGCGAATCTGTCCCTGTCCCCGGTAGCGCCCATTATGTAACGATCATAGTTCAAGGGCATGACGCTTCATCTTCCGGCTCCTACCGGATAAAGTTCAGCTACTAGTAAATCACGCCGGGCGAGTCCATAGCGGCGGCGGCTCTTTGCGGAGCCGCCGGTGTTATGGACATTCCGCGTCGTGTTGATTCAAGCTCAAAAATAGTTTAAAATACATATTGCGGACCGGAACTCCGGCGGCGCGAAAGCGGCGCGAAGTTTCCCCGCGCGCGAGTTCTTGGGTGTGAGACCCCGTTGCGAACAAACAAGCGGGACGTTGTAAAAGCGGATCGGATTAGAGCCTGTCCCAAAACTAATTGACTGTGCGCTAACGCGCGCGGTTTTGAGACAGGCTCTTGCAGTTTTTCAGACTTCAGCCTTGCAAAACCGCGAATTTCAAGGCGGCTTTCCCAAAACTTCAGTTTTGGGAAAGCCTCATTATTGAGAGGTTTAATTGTGAAAAAAAGCGTTTTTCTGAGCGAGATGCGTCATTACTTTGATTGGGCGGCGACCGCGCCGCCTGATCCGCTTGGCGTCATTGAAAATGAAAAAATTCCCTTTGGGAATCCCTCTTCCCGGCATGTGGAGGGACGAGCGGCGCAGCGGATATTGGAAGACGCCCGTGAACGGTGCGCCCGCGTATTGGGCGTTTCCGCCGAACAACTCTACTGGACGTCAGGAGGAACCGAGGCTAACGCGCTGGTTCTCCATTCCCTATTGTTGCGTCCACAGGTAAACACCGTCCTCTTTTCGGCGGTTGAGCATCCGTCCGTGCGGGAAAACTGTTTCATGCTTGAACGGCTGGGCAAGCGGATCGCGTCCATACCGGTTGAACCGGACGGGCGGGTGGCGGCGGCTTGTCTTGAAAAAACGCTGGGGAAACATCCGGACGCCGGTTTCGCCGCGGTCATGCTGGTAAACAACGAAACCGGCGCGGTGAATAATATAGAAGAAATCTCCGAATATTTACAAAAAAGAAGGATCGCCGGGGCAAAACCCGTTCACCTGCACTGCGATATGGTTCAGGGGCTTGGAAAAACCAGCGGAAAGGCGCTTCCCCTTTCATGGGTGGATTCCGCTTCCATGAGCGGACACAAAATCGGCGCTCCTCGCGGCATAGGGCTTTTGTACCTTAAAAAACCGCTTGAAACCATTTTCAAAGGAGGCGAACAGGAGCGCGGCGTCAGAGCCGGCACGGAAAACACCGGAGGCGCGGTCGCTCTGGCTTCCTGTGTGGAGCGCTATGCCGGCGAGGAGGCGGCATGTTCCGCATACGAGAACGCCCGCGAACGTTTCGCCCGTCTTATCGGGTTTCTGGGTGAAAATGAACGGTACGCCCTCATACCGGAAGACAGAGGCGTGGAAGACAGTCGATTTTCCCCCTACATTCTCCAGATGCGCGTCAAGGATCTTCCGGGCGAGGTTCTCGTACGGGCGCTTGACAATGAAGGCTTTGCCATTTCGACAGGTTCAGCTTGCTCTTCCGCTACAAACGACCGCCCGGTACTTGCGGCGATGGGCGCGTCGAAAGACGCGCGACTGGAAGGCGTCCGCATCTCTCAGGGACGCTCTACCGCTATGGATGACATCGACGCCCTGATCGAAACGCTTAAACGGGTGATCCGGCGGTATTGACTCCCCGAACCGTGCCGCGGCGCGTTGCGGAAGTCCATTTCTTGGAGAATGCGTAACAGAATCGGCAATGTTGCGGAAAAACGCGAGGGCGTTGAGACACAAAAAAAGGCTGATCGTTAGATACGGCCAGCCTTTTTACGGTTCGAGCTACATGAGCGAGATGAAGATCTGTGCGGAAATAACATGACCATTTGGCCATGTTATTTTATTTTTGCGTAGTTCCTTAGTACTCTTCTTTCTTGGGAATGTACGCGGTGGCTCCTGACCACGGGATATCCGCATGGGCGCAAACAGGACACTTGTTAGGCGCTGTTTTCGCGGTGATGACGTTTCCGCAATTAACACACTGCCATGCGGGGAATTCGTCTGTAGGGGCCGGGGCCGCTTTACCCAAGCTTTCCAACAGCTTCAGATAACGGGCTTCGTGCAATTTCTCAATGGCGCCGATTTGTTCAAAGCGTTCCGCAATCTCGTTGAAACCCTCTTCTTTTGCGGTCTTTGCAAATTCCGCATACATATCCGACCACTCGTAGTTTTCGCCCGCGGCGGCCGCTTTGAGGTTGTCCGCGGTGCCGCCGATTCCCTCAAGGTATTTGAACCAGATTTTTGCGTGTTCATACTCGTTGTTTCCTGTCTCTTCAAAAATCTGGGCGACCCGGGAGTAGCCTTCTTTTTTTGCTTTTGCGGCAAAATAGAAATACTTGCCTCGCGCTTGAGATTCTCCAGCAAAAGCCGTCTGTAAATTTTTCTCGGTTTTGCTGCCTTTTAAATTAGCCATATAAGCCTCCTAAAATATATTGTAAATTTGAAAAATTATCTGTATGGATAAGTTTTCAATAATTACTACTATTTAGTAATATATACTAATAGTAGGAGAACGTCAAGCGAAATCTTATAAAAAATGAATTTTTTTAAAAATTCTTCTTGACAGATCAAATTTTAGGGTACATAATGTTTCCAAGAAGAAATGACAAGACGCCGTCGTGGCGTTTTGTCTTTAAGACCGGGGCGTACGCCGCGGCAACCAAACAATTTATGGAGAGGAGAGGTATTTATGGCAAAGTATTTGATAGCTCTTGATCAAGGTACAACAAGTTCCCGTTGTATCATTTTTGACAAGCAGGGCAACATTGTCAGTGTGGCCCAACAGGAATTCACCCAAATTTTCCCTAAACCGGGATGGGTCGAACATGATGCTATGGAAATCTGGGGATCCCAGTCGGGCGTCATGGCTACGGCCATTGCAAAGTCTGGCATTTCGCCAGATGATATCGCGGCAATCGGCATCACGAATCAGCGGGAAACCACAGTTGTATGGGATCGTAAGACAGGCAAGCCGGTGTATAACGCCATTGTCTGGCAATGCCGCCGTACCGCAGAATATTGCGACACCCTCAAGGCCAAGGGGTTTGATAAAAATATCAAAGATAAAACCGGTCTTATAGTTGACGCCTACTTCTCTGGAACAAAGGTTCGCTGGATTCTCGAAAATGTTCCCGGGGTGCGGGAAAAAGCCGAGAAGGGTGAATTGGCGTTCGGCAACATTGACACCTGGCTGGTTTGGCAGCTCACGAAGGGGAAGGTTCACGCGACGGATTATACCAACGCTTCCCGGACAATGCTCTTCAATATCCATACGCTTCAATGGGATGATGATATTCTCAAAGAACTCAATATTCCCAAGTCCCTGCTTCCAGAAGTGAAACCTTCAAGCGGAGTGTTCGGTGAAACAGAGCTTGACGGCAAATCCATACCGATAGCGGGTATTGCCGGCGATCAGCAGGCCGCTTTGTTCGGACAATGTTGTTTTGAACCCGGCATGGTGAAAAACACCTATGGTACAGGCTGCTTCATCCTGATGAACACCGGCGAGAAAGCTGTGGAAAGCAAAAACGGTCTTCTCACCACCATTGGCTGGGGATTGGACGGCAAGGTGACCTACGCTTTGGAAGGAAGCGTGTTTGTGGCCGGGTCCGCGGTGCAATGGCTCCGTGACGGACTCAGAATTATTGATGACGCGGCTGTCAGCGAATACTATTGCAATAAAGTTCCAAATACTGGCGGCGTGTATGTGGTGCCGGCTTTTGTCGGACTAGGCGCTCCGTATTGGGATCAGTATGCGCGCGGCACCCTTGTTGGAATCACCCGCGGCACTTCAAAAGCGCATTTTATTCGGGCGACTGTTGAATCCCTCGCATATCAGAGCGCGGATGTCATCACCGCAATGGGTCTTGACGCGGGAACGTCGGTCAAGGCGGTTCGTGTTGACGGCGGCGCATGCGCGAACAACTTCCTTATGCAATTCCAGGCGGACATTCTTGGAACCGATGTCATTCGTCCCAAGATCATTGAATCTACGGCGCAGGGCGCCGCTTATCTTGCGGGTCTTGCGGTGGGGTATTACAAAGACCAGGCGGACATTCTTCAGAATATAGCGGTCGACAAGACGTTCACATCGGCGATGCAAGACGATGAACGCGCGAAACTGCTCGCTGGCTGGAAAGAAGCGGTGAAACGTTCCCTGGGTTGGGAAAAGAATTAACTTAATAAAGTTTAGAGGAGTATACTATGAATCCATATTTAGCGGAATTTATGGGAACATGCATATTGATATTGCTGGGTGACGGCGTAGTGGCGAATGTCATCCTGAGCAAGACAAAGGGCAATAGTTCCGGATGGATAGTCATCACCGTTGGATGGGCGTTGGCGGTTTTTGTACCGGCGACCATCTTCGGAGCGGCTTCGGGCGGCAGTTTTAATCCGGCGCTTACCCTTGCCATCGCGGTTAACGGCGGGATGTCTTGGGCGCAAGTCCCCGGCTACATACTGTGCCAGTTTGCGGGCGCTTTTACGGGCGCGTTCCTTGTATGGGTTATGTACAAGAACCACTTCGACGAGACCTCCGATCCGGGAACCCAGCTTGGCGTATTCTCGACCGGCCCGGCGATCCGTGATCCCCTATCGAATCTCATCAGTGAAATTATAGGCACCTTTATCTTGGTGTTTGCGCTTCTCGCCTGCAAAGCTGATGTAGCCGTCAAAGCCGGCAACTTCTATGTATGGGCGGTCATCTGCACAATCGGTATCAGCTTGGGCGGTACAACCGGTTACGCCATCAATCCTGCCCGCGACCTCGGTCCTCGCATCGCTCATGCGGTGCTTCCCATGAAGGGCAAAGGCAGTTCAGATTGGGGCTATGCATGGATTCCCGTTGTTGGTCCGATCATCGGCGCTATTCTCGGCGGTCTTGTAGCGCAATTGGTAACGCCTTTTATTTAATGGATAATTTCCTCGCCGCATTGCGGCGAGGAACGTTTTGTCTTCGGTAGGAAAGCGCGGTTGCCCGCGAACGTAATTATACGAGGCGATAGCCGGCTGTCGCCGGTTCGTCTAAGCGTTGTCGCCTTTGCCCATTGGGTGTAGGAACCGTCTCAAAAGAGCGGGCTGTCGCTCCTCGTGAAGAAAAAATATCACATACGACGTTAAAATTCATCACTATATCCTTGTGAGTTTTTTGTCGCTGACATGCTGTTAGTTATGGCGTTTAAGAAAATATTCCCCGTTTAATTGCGGATTTAAACTATTAGCTTTTGGGCCTTTTTCAACCCTCTGGTTTTGGAAAAAGGCTGTGGGTATTCTTCAAGTGTTGTAATACCCCTTGGAGGTGTCGCTTTAATGGAAGATGTTATTATTATAGGCGGAGGGGTATGCGGTTGTTCCCTTTTATATGAATTAAGCCGCTATAAGATAAAAACGCTCCTTTTAGAAAAGGAGAACGATGTCGCGGATGGGACGTCAAAGGCAAACAGCGCGATTGTTCACGCTGGATACGATCCGGCGCCAGGCACCAAAATGGCGCGGTACAATGTTGAGGGCAATAGCCTGATTGAGCGGCTCTGCGCGGATTTGGATATCATGTACAAAAAACCCGGTTCCTTGGTGGTCGGGTTTGACGAGACTGACCGGAAGAGCATTGAGAAGTTATACGTTAAGGGCAATAAAAATGGTGTGCCGGGCTTGCAAATTATTGAAGGCGAAGAGCTTTTCAAAATGGAACCGGCGTTGAGCCATGACATTATATGCGCGCTTTACGCGCCGACGGCGGGCATCATCGCTCCGTGGGAGTTTGCCATCGCCCAGGCCGAATGCGCGGTCAAAGGCGGCGCGAAGATTGAGTTTAACGCGGAAGTCACTAATATAAAAAAAGAAAATGGTTGTTTTGCCGTCAATACAAAAAAAGGCGAATTTAGAGCCCGTTTTGTGGTGAATGCGGCGGGCGTCAATTCAGATATAGTGAGCGAGATGGTTGACGAAAAATTCTTCACCATTTGCCCCAAACGGGGCGAGTACTATATTCTTGACACCACAGAAGCTCACGTGGTCAACACGGTTGTATTTCCCTGTCCCTCCAAACTTGGCAAGGGGGTGCTTGTGGCGCCGACCGTACATGGCAATATCATCGTAGGACCGGACAGCACGGACTGTCCGCGTGAAGCGACCGAAAGCACGGCGGACGGGCTTGAATATGTGGCGAAAAACGCCCTCCGTTGTGTGCCTTCCGTGAACCTGCGCGCGTCCATCAGGAATTTCTCCGGCATACGCGCGGACGCCGGACTTGAAGATTTCATCGCCGGCGAGTCAACGCAGACGCCGGGATTCTTCAATATGGCGGGCATCAAGTCGCCCGGGCTGACGGCTTCTCCGGCCATTGCCAAAGATCTGTCCGGTATGCTCCTCGACAAGGGGCTTGATTCCACGCCAAATCCCGGCTTCGTGGCGAAACGAAAAGTTACGCGCTTCAAGTATTTGAGCGATGAGGAAAAACGGGCGGCGATAAAAAGAAATCCTTTGTACGGTACCATAGTATGCCGGTGCGAGACGGTGACTGAGGGTGAAATTGTTGACGCTTTGAACCGGCCTTTGCCGCCAAGATCGCTTGACGGGGTTAAACGCCGGTGCGCCACCGGCATGGGGCGTTGTCAGGGCGGTTTCTGCGGGCCTCGCGTTTTGGCTCTTATCGCCAAATACGCCAATATCAGCCGGATGGACATCCCGCAGGACAAGGAAGGCATGTATATCGTTACCGGAAAAACAAAAGGGAAGAGGACGAGTCTATGAAAGATACATACAATGTTATTGTAGTAGGCGGCGGACCCGCGGGACTCGCCGCCGGCATATCCGCCGCGGAACAAGGCGCGAAAAGCGTACTGATACTTGAACGGAATGACACGCTTGGCGGAATCCTCAACCAGTGCATTCATAACGGATTCGGGTTGCATTATTTTAAGGAAGAGATGACCGGACCCGAATACGCCCAGCGGTTCATAGAACAGCTTCCAAAATACCCTGCCATTGAAATTCTCACCGGAGCTATGGTTCTTGCCATAACTCCCGACAGGACCGTCTACGCGATTCACGCTGAAAAGGGGTATATGCGGCTTGCGGCTGACGCCATTGTGTTGTCAATGGGGTGCCGCGAGCGAACGCGGGGAGCCATCGGCATACCAGGTACAAGACCCTCCGGCATATTTACGGCGGGCGCCGCGCAGCTTTACATGAATATCGAAGGCTTCACCATAGGCAAAAGGATCGTGGTGCTGGGATCAGGCGACATAGGGCTCATTATGGCGCGGCGTTTGACGCTCGAAGGCGCAAAAGTCCTCGGCGTGTACGAAGTGCTGCCATATTCATCGGGACTCACCCGCAACATCGTCCAATGCCTTGAAGATTATGACATACCCCTCTACCTCTCCCACACGGTAACCGACATCCGGGGCGACAGGCGGGTGGAGCAGGTGGTTGTTCAGCCGGTCGACGAGCAGCGCAGGCCGATTCCTGGCGCCGAACAAACGCTAGACTGCGATACATTGCTCCTGTCTGTGGGACTCATCCCGGAAAATGAGCTTTCCCGCCAGGCGGGGCTTGAAATCAGCCCCCGTACGAGCGGGCCGGTGGTATACGAGAATATGGAGACGAGTGTTCCGGGCATTTTCGCCTGTGGAAATGTCGCCCATGTCCATGACCTTGTTGACTTTGTGACGGCGGAAAGCGTACGAGCCGGAGCGGCGGCCGCGCGCTATGTGTACAAAAAACCTGAAAAGGTTATACAGATGCAGAATGGGGAGGGCGTAGGATACACAGCGCCTCAAAAGATACGTCTTGAGAATGTTGACAAGAGCGTTGACATATTCTTCCGCTCCACCGCCATTTACAAAGCGTCAAAGATCGAGGTGAAG
>JAIRLZ010000282.1 GCA_031259035.1 Treponema sp.
AGAAAACTTCGTTTTCTTTGGCAGTTTGCAGGGTAAAAAATCGCCTAATCAGCGATTTTTCAGGATTTTATGCGCGAAGCGTGACAAACTCCTAGCAGTTTGTCGCGCTTCGCGCATAAAATCGGAGAAAAGGCGCGTTTTTGCGCGTTTTCTTCCGCGCAAACACCGTCGACCCAAAGGTTCGCAAACCGAAGGTTCGCGGCAGCCCATACATCGTGGTTTTCATGGCTTTTTTCAACGAAAAGAAACATGGAAACCTACAAGCGCAACAGGCTTCTAGCAACATCCCGAAAACCATGCTATACTCTCTCCCCATGAGCGGCTTTTTTACCATTCATCATACCGACAAATCGGCCCGTACCGGCGAGATGGCTCTGCCGCATGGAACGGTCAAGACGCCGGCGTTTATGCCGGTTGGGACAAACGCGGCGGTCAAGGCTCTGTCCCGCGAAGACCTCCTCGACATAGGGTTTGAAATCATCTTGTCAAACACCTACCACCTCTACCTCCGCCCCGGAATCGAAGTGATACAGGCGGCGGGCGGACTGCATTCATTTATGCGCTGGGATCGCGGCATACTCACGGATTCGGGCGGATTTCAGGTGTTTTCTCTCGCGCCTTTCCGCACGATAACCAGCGAAGGCGTGACGTTCCGTTCCCATATCGACGGCTCCTCCCATATCCTGACGCCTGAAAAGATCGTCGACATTCAGGCTGTTTTGAACAGCGACATACAGATGCAGCTTGACGTGTGCAGCCCCTGGGGCGCCGGCTACCGGGACGCCGTTGACGCGCTTGAAACAACCGCGCAATGGCTTGACAGGGCGAAGCGGCGGTGGCTTTTGCGGCGCGAAGACGGCTATGCCGGGCGGTTGTTCGGCATTGTGCAGGGAAATTTCTACAAAGACCTGCGGGAAAGGAGCGCCGCGCTGGCCGTCGCCTCCGATACGCCCGGCGTCGCCATAGGCGGGCTTTCAGTGGGCGAGCCTAAGGATGTCTTTTTTGAGTATCTCGCCTTCACCACGTCCCTGCTGCCTGCGGAAAAGCCCCGGTACGTCATGGGCATTGGAACGCCCGAATACATTCTCGCGGCGATTGAGAGCGGCGTTGACATGTTCGACTGCGCGCTTCCGACCAGAGAAGGGAGGAACGGGCGCGTTTTTACGCGATCCGGCCCGGTTTCCCTCAAAAAGCTCGACAACAGACTCGACCAGTCCCCCATTGACGAATCGTGCGCCTGCAAGGTCTGCCGCGCCTACAGCCGCTCGTACCTGCGGCATCTTTTCAAGGCGCGGGAAATTCTCTGTTCCATGCTGGCAAGCTATCACAACCTCCACTTTCTGCATACTATGGTGAAAAACGCCCGTACCGCTATTGAGGAAGGCGGGTTTGCGGCTTTTAAGGCGGATTTCTTGAGAACATACTCGGAACATGACGTATGAGCCTGACCCAAAGCCCCGCGCCGGCAAGACAAGGAGCGAGACGGCGCCTGCGCCTTCCGGCTGGGGTTGAACAGGGCGGGCGGGGGATTGGAGAGTTCGCCTGCGAGCGCGTCAATGTTCCGCTTGTTCTCCCCGCTTATGGCTGTGGCGCGGTGTATCGCGGCGCTGATCTGTCCCATCCCTAGCAGCCTGTTGCGCTTGTAGGTTTTTATGGTTTTTTCGTTGAAGAAAGCCATAAAAACCCCGATGTATGGGATGCTTTGGCAGTTTGCAAGGTAAAAAATCGCCTTTTCAGGCGATTTTTGGAGGTTTTATGCGCGAAGCGCAACAAACTGCTAGGGCTATCTCGCCCATGTTGCCGCTCAAGTCCGCGTCCAGCGTCTTTTTGCTTTCCTCAATGACCCGCTTGCTGCCGCTTGTCATCGCTTGGGACCCGTTGCGGACGCTGCGGGTGATCTCCTACCATAAACAAGGGAAGGCACAGCTGCCCACCCACAGAGTCGTGCATCCGGGGCCGGTCTCCTGAAAGGGAGCCATAAAACGATGTTTGTAGGGAGCGGCTGTAGGAGAAGAGCGCGGATCGCCGTGAGCGGCTGACGGGTGTTCATACCTTTTTCTCCGTAATAATAATAAGCGTCTTTCGTTACACGATGATACTATAGAGTAGTATATATATTTCATAAAAAAACGCAAGAGTCACGCTATGATGGAAAACCGCGTTGCGCATGTGCGGAGACAGGTGCCGGCGGGAATCAACAGTCCCTCTCCCTTGTTTTTTATGTATAGATATGTTAGCATAGCGTGTTGAAAATGAGCGCCTGCGCCGCTTTGCAAGGCTTGTCTCTCCAAAATTGACGTGTTGGAGCGGGCTTGGGCACTGTGCGTAAATAAAATGCTCCGCATTTTTTCTTATCGCTTGCGCAACACAGATCCTTATGGCATTTCAAAACGCGGCATGTGGGCGGCTCTATGGGGTTGTATGCAAGCGGAAAGGGGCTGGCCGGACGCTGGCGGCTGGACCTCTTTTTTCATACTGTGAACGGGAGATATGAGCATGAAACCAATAGAGGTCGTTTCATTGTGTTTGTGGATTGCCGCCGCCGCGTGGTCTGATGAAGCGCAAGACCGGCTTGATGTCATTCGCTACGGGACGGAAACCGAAATAGCGGCGTTGATTGAAAGCTTGAAGAAAGACTCGTCGTATGAGGACGGCAATCTCGACGCGGAACTGGCGCGGATAGCCCAAACCACGCAAAACAGGAAGATCGTCGCCGGGGCATTGTCTTTTTTCGGGGGCAGAGGAAAGGGCGATTTGGAAGAGCGGGCGATTGCGATCATTGAAACCCGCGCGGATGAGCCGCAGGATGCGGTCGTCGCGGCTATGGAGTATTTGGGGAAGATAAAATCGCCCAGGGCGGCTTCGGTTTTGAAAGAGGTTGTCGACGACGGGGCGTCTGATATGTTGGGTCCGGCGATTCGCGCTTTGGGCGGCGTGGCGGATGGTGGCGGCGGCGATGAAATCGCGGAATTCCTTATCGATCTCTACACGAACCGTGATCCGGGCGCCGGAAACAATGGAACGCTTCTGAGCGCGTTGGGGGAAACCAAATCGGGAAAAGCGGTTCCTTTTCTTGTTGACATTGTACATGACAGCGGGCAAAGCTCTTCACTGCGCATAGCGGCGCTGGACGCGCTTTCCAAGATAGGGGACGACGCCGGGCTTGACGCTATTCTCGGCGCGTTGTCCGCGTCTGAGCCTACGGTGCGTACTGCTGCGGTCGCCGCTTTAGGTCCATTTTCGGGACAGCGGGTTGACGAGGCGATACTGGGCAATTTCCGCGATCCGGTCTTCCGTACGCGGGCGGCTGCGGCGAAGGCGGCGGGCGAGCGGAAGCTGTCCGCCGCTATTCCGTATCTCAAATACCGGGCCGAAAAGGACGAGGCGCGGATCGTGCGGGAGGCGTCGATTAGGGCTTTGGGCGCCATCGGCAATGGAGACGCGATGAACGCGCTTGAGGCGCTGTTTTCCGAGCCGAAAAACCCCGATTACGTGCGGCTTCCGGCCGCCGAAGCGCTTCTGGACAACAACGCGGACGCCTATGTGCAGCAAGTGATCGACGCGATGGACGACGCTCAAAAAAAGCGCGGAACCACGCTTTACAACGGCTTTCTGGGCATCCTTTCAAAGACGAAGAGCGGCAAGCTCGAAAGTCTGGCCGGACGATTCTTCGCGTCTGGCTCGGCTGTGGAAAAATCAGCGGCCCTTGACATGACGCTGAACAACCGGTTCACGTCTTTCGCCGAAGATGTCCGCGCTCTTGCTGATCAGAAAAACAACGCTCTTGCGGCAAAGGCGCGGAAGGTTCTGGAAAAGTTATGACGGCGGACGGCGAGACGATCAAAGCGGAAACACTCGCCCGATTCAAAGCCGAGGTGTATTCGTATTATGAACAATGCGGGCGGACGTTTCCCTGGCGGGAGAATACGGCGCCGTGGGGCGTGCTGGTCTCCGAATTCATGTTGCAACAGACGCAGACCGAGCGGGTGATCCCGTATTTTGAGCGATGGATGCCGCGCTGGCCGACGCCGGAAGCCTTGCATAACGCTTCTTTGGAAGAAGCTCTCTCCGCATGGGTGGGGCTGGGCTACAATAGGCGCTGCCGCTTCTTAAAAAGGTGCGCGGCCGTCATCACCGAGGAGTACGGGGGGCGCGTCCCCGAAACGCCGGAAACGCTCCGCTCTTTGCCTGGGGTCGGCGCGTACACGGCGGGCGCCATAGCCTGTTTCGCCTACAATCACCCGTCTGTCTTTATCGAGACCAATATCCGCGCCGCCGCGATTCATTTTTTCTATGACACGCCCGCGTCAAGCGACCCGGCGGAAATTCCGCTCGTCATTTCCGACCGTGAAATTGCTCCCATGCTTGAGTCCGTCCTTGACGGGGAGTCCATGAGAAACCCCCGCCTCTGGTATTGGGCGCTCATGGATTATGGGGCGAATCTCAAGAAGCTGCATGTAAATCCGAACCGCAGAAGCGCCCATTACACAAAACAATCCAAATTTGAAGGCTCGCTCCGGCAGATTCGGGGAAGCGTCGTCCGGACGCTTGCGCGGGAGGGCGCTTCCACCATAGAGTCCTTGCTGCGCGAGACCGCGGCCCGGAAACAGAAACTGTACCGCGCCCTTGACGGTTTGCAAAAGGATGCGATGGTGTGCGAACATCAGGGCGTGTACCGTATTAAAGGATAGCCCGCTGGCAGGCGGGCATGTTTCTAACCGGCGGCCCGCTGGCAAGGGCATTGACAACCCCATAATTCCCTCCGTCTGTCTTTTCCGCCGGATATAAGCTAGCAGCCTGTTGCGCTTGTAGGTT
>JAIRLZ010000040.1 GCA_031259035.1 Treponema sp.
GGGGTTTCCGAGTCTGTATACAAACCCAGCGTCCAAACCAAGCGCCCAATCAGTCCCGGCCACGCCGCCAAAGGCGCCGCCTCCATAGAGAGCCGCGCCCACAAAAAGCCTGTCCGTTACATCACGGGAGAATCCCGCGCGCGCCAGCAGCGTATTGCCAAGATTCATGGCGTCAAGCGGCAGAAACGCCCCCTGTACGCCGCCGGAAAACACCCCGTACCGGCTCGGAAAAAGAGCGCCCGCATAAAACGCATTGCCGTACCCGCCTGTTCCAGCAAGCCCCGCATACGCCGCGTCAATCGAAAAGCGCTGCACTCCCGCCGCAAGCGCCGGATTTACGCCCATTAGATGGGATCCCGCGACTTCCGGCGCGAAAACGCCGCCTCCCGAAGAGGACATGGCGCTGGATATAAAACCCGGATGCCCCAGAAAAAACAAACGCTCACCGCCTGCGGGCGGATCATTCGCCCAGACGGTCTGTACAAGAAAAATATTCATTAGTAACAAAAAAAGATTTCTTTCCATATATATCACTATAACACACCTAAAAAAATACAACACCATACGTTCCAGTGGAACGCATGGTACAAAACCGCTCACGCATCGCCAATCATCAGAGCCGCCATCACCTTTGCGTCTCCCAAAATGTTCTTGACAAGCGCGTACTCGTTGGGTTGATGGGCCACGTCATCAAGACGCGACCATACCACGGCGTCAATGCCCATATTTCGCAGGGGCGCCGCAACGGTGCCGCCGCCTATGCCGACGCACCGCGTCTCAACATGATACACATCCTTCACCGCTTTTGACAGTTTTTTGACCAGCGCGGAATCCGCGGGCGTTGGCAGCGACTCTGATCTTTGCAGAATGTCGCGGGTTATGGTTACGCTGAAACGCTTTTCAATCTCTCCCGTGATTTTATCGACCTCCGCCAGCGCGTCCGCAATGGAATATTGCGGCAGGATGCGCATATCCATGCAAAACACATCTTCGCCGGGAATGGTGTTGACATTCGGCACATTGGCTTCTTTTTTGGTGGGTTGAAACGTGGAGTGATCAGGCTCGAAAAGCGGATTACGCGCGGAAAAGGCGCGCGAAAGCCCCTCGTACAGGGCTATGGCGAGGTATGCGCCGGCAAGGTGGGCGTTGTTCCCCTGATCAGGACGGCTGCCGTGCGCCTGAAGCCCTTTGGTGGTGAACTTGAGCCACAGGAGGTTCTTTTCGGCGATTTCTATGCTTTCGCCCTTTGGATCGCCGCCGTCAGGTATGAGCGCCATGTCGTCTTTACGGAAAAGCTCGCCCTTGTTTTTAAGGAGCCAGTGAATGCCGTACGCGCTGCCCACTTCCTCATCAGCCGCGAACAGCAGCTTTACGGTACGTTCCGGCGCGACGCCGTTTTTCACCAACGCAAGAGCGGCAATCACCGAAGCGGTCAACCCTTGCTGGTTGTCCTCAACGCCCCGCCCCACAAAACGCGGTCCCAACGGCTCGTCGTCTTTCTGGATCACACTCCACGGATCGCTCTGCCACAGCTTCGCTTCTCCGGGCGGCACTACGTCCAAATGGCTCATGATCCACAAGCGCGGCGAATCCCGCGGTCCCGGAATCGTCGCGATCAGATTCGGCCTCACGCCCTTCTTCGCCCTTGAATCAGGGGCGTCAAAACGTTCAAGCCGCGTAATGCCCTGCGCTTCAAGCCACGCCTCCAAAAATTCACATTTATCAACCTCGCCTTCCCCGCCTGAATCAGGCGCTATTGCGGGACGTTTGGTCAATTCGGTCTCAAGTTCTTTTGCAAGCGGAACGCATGTGTCAATGAAATCGTCAATAAAATTGGGAGTGATATTCATAATAATACAATATATACTATTACGCTTTATAAAACAAGAAAAATCTTTTCCGCCAGCGATGGTACCGCCCGGATTAATCGCGGATTAATGCGCCCCGTTTGCGCTGAAGCGGCGCTCAAGCGGCGCTAAACGGCGGGAAATGCGCGGAAGCTCATTATAAACCTCCAAAAAGCACAAAGTAAACCGCTCTCACTTCCTTGATGTTCGTCTTGAATTTCCGCTCTTTTAGCTTCTTCAGCGTCTCTTCCGGGCTTATACCCGGATTTTCGTTGTGGATATTCGCTACGGCAAGCACGATTTCGCTTGAGATTCCGGTGGTGGGCGCCGATTTTTTAAGCGCCGCCATCAAAGCGTTTTCAAGACGCTCCACCCGCTCCACAAGGGACTGGTCGTAGAGATACATCTCCGGCATAAGAATAGCCGCCGATATATGCCGCATAAGCCCTTCGGGAGAAATGTACGCTCCAGTAACTTTGGGTATAAAATCACCCGCTTTGATGGAAATATCATAAAAAAGGCTCATGCGGAAATAAAACGAAAGTCCTGAAGGCAGGAAGGGCATAAGATCGCGCTCTTCGGACCTAAAAGCCGTGGGATACACCACCAACCGGAAGCCATCCGAATCGAGCCGAACCGAAGCCTCGACGCCTTCCAAGCCCGGAATCGCCCACACGGTGTTCAGGCTGTTGCCGATAACGGCGATGTCGGCTTTCTCAAGAGCCATTGCGGAGATCACGCTTACAGTGCGACGGCCCGGTCCCGACAAAACCGTCACCACTTCGTTTTTACCCCGCGTCTCATTCACCGGCGACCATTCATCCGCCCAAATACGCGCGGAAAACCCGGTGGAAAACACTGCTGCCAACACTCCAAAAAACAGAGGCGTCATCCTTCTGTTCACGGCATTCATTAAAAACCTCCCCTCGCGCCAAGCAGGATTCTATCGCCCGCTTCTATTCTTTTGCCCGGCGAAAGTTCAACCGCCGAAGCGGTGAATACGCGATTGTCGCCGGACACCCGTATAATTCCGATATATTCGTTGCCGGTTCTAAAAACAACCGCCTGCTGGTCTTTGAACGAAAGCCCATACAAAGGGTCGATGTAGACCAATATGTTCCCCGCATGTTTGGGATCGATTATATAGCCGGCGACGCCGCTTTTTTCCGACAACGCGCCGAAGTAGGCGCGGTCACGGGCGAGCAAATCGTTTGAAAATTGCAAGTCTCTATTGAGAGCCTGATTTTCGGCGCGGAGATTATTCATCTCTCCAATCAACGCTGCTATGCGCGCTTCAAATGCGGCTTTTTGTTCCTCTATGCGCGCTTCAAATACGGCCTTTTGTTCCTCTATGCGCGCTTCAAATGCGGCTCTTTGTTCCTCTATGCGCGTTTCAAATGCGGCGGTCTGTTCTTCTTTCTGCGCTTCGAATGCGGCTTTCCCCTCCTCTATTTGCGCGTTCAATGCGGCTTTCTGTTCCTCCATACGCCTCGCGAGACGGCTTACTTCACCTCCTATTTCCCGCATGGATGTAAAAAACAAGTTGTTCATGCCCTGTATGTAGTTGGGCGTATTGTTTTTCCACGGAATGGACAGCAATAGCTGTGTAAGACCATCCATTTTGCCGTAGTCATCGTTCATTTTAACAAAAAGCGGCTGTTCCCCGTCCTTCGGAGCAAAAATTTCAGGCGTCCTGCGGGCAAGCGGGAGCGGGGCGTCAGGAGTTTCGACCTGGCTTATAATCTCCGCCGCCGCATCGTCCCGTAACATCGGATCAAGAGATGCTATTTCCGCGGTGTAACGCGCGACCACCTCGTCAAGGCTTACAGATTGACTAGCGAGCCTTTCCCGCTGCCCCTCGGCGAGCATGTCGCGGTAAGCCGCTAGTTGATTCTCATACTGCGAGATCAACTGCTCTTTTTCATATCGAAAGCGCAAAGCTTCGGCATCCGCGATTTTCTGCATCTCTTGCGCCTGTTCGACTCTATCCCGGTCGAAAGACGTAAGCTGCTTGCCGTATTCCGTAATTTTGGCGTCCAATTCTTGAATTTGTCCGGCATAGCTCCGGTTGATCTCTTGTATGTCGCGTTCCAGATCGTTGTCTATTGTCGTGATCCTTCGCGCTGTTTCCTGGGACGACAGCGAAAGCGAGCGAATCTTATAACGCTCGCCTTCCGCCGCCGTTTCCAAATCGTTTATTTCAACAGCCCGGCGCGATTCAAGCGCGGCCCGCTCATTAATGGCGTTTTGGTAGTCAGCCTCGACGCGGCTTACAAGGTCCAGAATATTCTTCAAATTTAAGTCTTCAAAAGCTTCTATAGCAACTGAGGCTTCCCGTTTTTGCTTTTCGATGATCCCGGACGCAATCCACACCACAAGAACAGTAACAAGCACGGTTCCGCCTATGAGCAGGATGACAAACCATGAACGATTCTTCGCGATCTTTGCGTACTCGGGCTCAAGGTCGTAAATATCGTAGGGATTCTTGTGTATTTGGGACAGCATCTCCTGTCTCAGAAATAACGCGGTTTCTTTCGAGGATTCTATTACAGCTATTTCGTTTTCATGGTCCATACTCCCCTCCAATCATCAGGCGCCGCATCTCCGCCAAACGCTTCAAGACGGTCTATGAAAACCTTCGCCACCAGCATATCGGCATGTTCGTGGAACATCGCGCGCAACTCGGACAAGGCGTTTCCCCAATCGCCCCTGTAATACGCATCGAGGTTTTTTTCAAATCGTTCCCAACCCTCTATTTCTTTATCGCTTGCGCGGAACAGATCCATCGGAAAGAATATTTTCTGTCCCTTAGTCTTGCCTTTCACCTGCACCGTGTCAATTTCAAAAAAGCGGAAACGGGCTTTCGTCCGGTCTTGCAGGGACACGATTTCTCGCATCACATATTCGGAAACAATAATCGGCGTCTGATATATCCTTGTGAGCCCTTCCATGCGGGACGCGGAGTTCACATTGTCCCCGATAACGGTGTTCGCCATCCGCTCAATCGAACCGACGGTGCCATAAAAAACGGCGCCTCCGTCTATACCCACGCCAATGTCCAGAAATACGGCATTGAAAACTTCCTCTTCCCGCTCGGTGAGCTTCCGCTCTCGCTCAATCGCGTGGCGCCTCTCCATCATACTTTGTCTGAGTTCAGCGACCGAATCATGGAGTTCCCACGCGGAGACAACCGCCAACAGAGATTTGCGGCGCGCCGTCTCCTCATCTCCAATCCCATACACCGCGAGAAGCGCGTCTCCTATTATTGAGCCGACTATGCCGCCTTGCTCGTGGATTTTACGGATGGCGCTGTTGTAATGCAGGTTTAGCACGTCAATGATGCCGTTGCCCAAGGTTTCCGTCATCTTAGTAAAATTTCTGATGTCCGTAAAAAGCACGGTGAGTTCCCGTTGTTCCCCCTCAAGGTTGATATAGCGGTTTTGGTACGCCTTGTCCACCACATCCTGAGACGCGAATTTGCGGAAAATACTCAGCAGATTGCCGATTAAAGACGAGAGGGCGTTAAACGAGATTCCCATGTAGCTGATGTCATCGGGGGGCGCGTCTTTCAAATCTATTATGCTCATCTCCGTTTTTTGTTGCATGTCATAGAGAGATTGGGAAATAACGCCAACAAAGCGCAGAAGCCGCCTCAGCGATACGAAAGCCGCCGCAAGAAAAACAACAACCAGCGGCATGATTATGAGCGACGCATCCAAGAACACCCGCCTTGACGCGGACATCATATCGCTCATAAGTTCGGCGCGGATGAGAAAGGCGTCCCAATCTTTGTGGTATTTATAGACCCCGAAGTATTCCCCGGCGGGCATGAAAAAAAAACGCGCCCCTTCGTCCACACCAGCCTCTTGAGCCGCGATCATCGCGGACAACGCCTCTTCATCTGGAAAAACATTGAAATTCGCCCCTGGGGTCTTGAAAATAATCTCCCCGGACGCGGTGGTTCCCAACGCCCAACTCGCTTTGAACAGCATGTCCTTTTCGGAAGCCTGCTCCAGCGCGGCCATGGCGTCGCGGCGATTGGCAGAGAATAGAAAGATTTGGTACTGATTCCCCGCGTTGGTATAGATTTCTTTCAGCTCCTTTGTCAAGAGTTGATTAGTCAGTTTTACCACTTCTTTGCTGTACAGGGAAATAGTCAAATAATTTGTAACAAAGTTTGATGTCAACAACAATATGGTGACAATCGCCAGTATTTTTGCGGATATAGGGACAATGGTTGTTCCTCCGACTTTTTGCCAAAAACGTTTCTTTCTCATTCTTTTTATTTGATACAATTATAATATGAGGTTGGTCCAAAACACGCTTTATGACGGTTGCCCATGGAACAACGACTTTAGATTTAGTTGGAAAAGCGATCCGCTCGCGGCTTGGCCCCCCTTTCCCACGCCTGTTCCTTTGAAAACTTCTTTCCGCGCCAACTGCGTTTTGGAACAACTTCATATGGTACTATTATTTTTAAATTTTGTCAATCGAAGCTGTTCCAAAACGCGCCTTATGGCGTCAGTTTTGGAACAGGCTCATAAGAACAATCAGGGAAAATAGCCCCCCGCTGATACGATGGAGGAGACAGCCTATTTTGAACATAATTGTACTTTTTATCCACAGTTGACCACGAGGTTGAGCGGCTGCGCCGGCGTGGACGACAGTTTTTCGGGCAGGGTGGAAACATTCCCTACCCTGCGGCAAATCAGCGCAAAGACGCCACGCCTTCCGCCTGATTTGCCGCAGGGTAGCCTTGTTCCGCATCTATCGCAATGCGGCTATTTCCTCAACGGAAAGCCCGGTGTCCTCCGCAATCTGGTCAACAGGCAACCCCCGTTTTTTCATTTTAGAGGCGGTTTCAAGCAGTCCTT
>JAIRLZ010000077.1 GCA_031259035.1 Treponema sp.
GAGTTCTACGGCTTATACTTTCCGTCCGTACGCGAGTTCGACGCGCCGGACGGCGGAACGGTTCTTGTCCCGTCCCCGGGCGGCAGGGCGCTTGCGGCGGCTTGGGAATCCGAAGGCAAAAGGTACGCGCTGATTGGAAGCTCCGGCTTCCTCGATGACCGCGTAAAAGCGGAACGCCCCGCTAACTTCGTTACCAACAAATACTTTGCGGATTCCGCGCTTGAATGGGTGAACGCCGCTACGGACGAAAGCGGTATTGCCGTTAAGCGTTACGACAGCGGCGAGCTTCAGATTCCGCGCTATAAAGCGGATTATATCGGGTTTTTGACGGTTATCGTCGTGCCGCTCGCCGTCTTTCTGCGCGGTTTCGTCGTGTGGAAAAAACGGAGATTTCTATAATGGGCAAAGTATCCATACAAAAGCCTGAAACCGCCCTTACCCTCGCCGGAATAGCCGCCGCGCTGCTGATTGCCTACGTTATCGCCAGGGGCAATGTATGGCTTGCGTCATACCGGAACAACGCGGCTCTGTGGGACTTGTCCGCCGGGGCTCTTGTACGAATCACGGTTATAAACGGCGGTGATGAGTTGGTTTTCGAGAACTCGGCGACAGACGGCTGGGAACTTACCCTGCCCCAGGGCGTACCTTATGACAAGGCAATTGCGGAGGCGTTGCCCCTGACCCTTGCAGCGCTTCAGGCGGAAAAGGAAATTGATGCCGCGCCGCTTTCGGACTTTGCCCTTGACGAGCCGGTGATAATCCGCGCGGTCGCACGAACTTCGTCCGCCGGCGCTCACGTCCATTCGGCACAAACCGCGCCTCCGCAATTCTCCGAAACCGAATACGAGCTACTACTCGGCGGCAAAAACTCCGACGGCTCATCGCGCTATTTCAGCGCAGGCGGCAAAATCTACACGATGGACGCGGCAGCCGCCGCCGCGCTTACGCTGGACTCCCTGAATGTGCGGGATAAAAACGTATTGCACCTAAACCGTTCGTTACGACTTGCGGACATTGCCGCAAAGATGAGCAATATCCGGGTGGATGGAGAAGCGCGCCCTGAGCTTTCAGACGCACTCGCCAGGCTGAACGCGGATACGTTTATCGGGGAAACAGTTTTCGAGACGGAGCGTGTGATTGAGTTCGACTATTCAGGCGAAGCGCGGACTCTTTATCTTGGTACGCTATCCCCCGACGGGGTATATTATTACGCGAAAACCCCGGACAGCGATGTTGTATTCACCCTGTTGCGTCGGAGCCTGGGCGGGATTTTGCGGGATTTTTGAGAAATGAGAGCTGAGAAATGAGAGCTGAGAGATAAGAGATAAGAAATGAGAAAGCATAGAATAAAAATAAAATAGAATAATTGGAGGAGCTATTGTATGAAGAATCGTATCATTTCAGGCGGCGCGGTGATTGTGTTCGGGCTGCTTATCGCGCTGGGGCCGCAGTTTCTGTTCAAGGTGTGCCCCGTCATGGGGGACACATATATGAAATGCCATTGGTCGGCGCAGGCGGAGATCGGCATTGGCGGCGTCTTAATCGCCGGACTGGGCATCGCCCTTATCGTTTTTGCCAACCCGTGCGTACGGCTGGGGCTGACTATCGGAATATTCCTGTCCGGCATTCTCGCCCTGCTTATCCCCCACGCGCTTATCGGCGGCTGCCCCATGCACACCATGCCCTGCCGCAAAGTTGCGTTCCCGGCAATCACGGCTATCAGTATTTTGCTGTTGATAGCGGCGGCCCTTAATGGGTTATATCTCGCGCGGAAGAAGGAATAATAGAGGGGCTGTTCCAGAACGCGAACGCGCCATTCGGGTTGGTTTTGGAACTGACTCAATAGACGATTGCATTTCAAGATCGAACTGAAAGCGTAAGAAAGAGACCGCTTCCTTTGTTTCGGGGAACGTTCACTTGTTCACCGATCTTTTTACACCGTCTGAGATCCACGCTTTCAGCGTCTGACCTGTTGAGGTTTCCAGCGGCAACTGCCATTGCGCCGCGAATTTGCGCAAAGGACGCATCGCCCTTTGCGCGCCGCTTTTTATAGTCTTCCAATATGTCCAATTCATTGATTATTTTTTTCAAATTTTCAATCTCATTTCTAATATACGGAGGGCTATTCACGCCAGTTTCTACTATACGATCATTCAACTCTTCCAATAACGCAAGCGCGTCCATAAATTGACCATTGGCCTCAAGCAAAAGCGCCGTATTGTATCCGGCGGCGACGTCGCCGGTTTCTTCATATATGCGTTTATATAATACGAGAGCCTCAAAATATTTTTTTCTTCCAACCAGTTTTTGAGCCTCTTTAAACGCCGGATCTTTTCTCGCGTTTTCTTCAATCCGGCGCTTTTCCAGCGCCGTCCACGGAACAATCTCCCGCTCCATTCCATTTGAGAGCCTTTTTATCGCTGATCTTGCGATTTTTTCAGGCGGCGTCCCTCTTGGGAAAAAAACGCCCAATAAAAGGTTGACGAACCAGTTCGACGATCTGGCTGTATTGTCAAAAGTGACGCTTTCCTTCTCTGTTTTATGAAAAACGCCGAGCGCTTCGGCGTCTATCGCGCGAATGTATGTATATTCAATATCCACCGTTACCGTTCTGACAACATATTCTTTTATTTCAGTCTTATCATCACGCTTTTCTTCTCTTATTTCCGTTCTATCATGTGAAGCGACATTAACTATGCTGCCAGTGACATATACATCGATGTATTCCCAATACCGTGACGCGTCGATATTCTTTACTATGGACGGATCTACATACCGATACGCTTTCACTTTTCTTATGCCGGCGGTCAACGCTTGGGTTGCATCGCCCGCAAGATGCGCGTATTCCCCGGACACATTCCATTCCAGCGGAATTACCGTAATCGTATGTATATTTCGCATATCCACTAATGGCGGATGTTCGAGTTGAAATTCTACGACGGTGGCGCATGACATCATTATTATAAAAACAAACGCCAAAATCAAGAACTTTGACAACTTATTCATCAGACTGCTCCTATATAGTATTACGCGGTTTTATCTTTGTTTGTCAACGCGAATCGCGTGAACAAAGGCGTATCGCGGTTTGCTGTTCGTAAGTATGACCGGAAGATTGTCCCTCTCTGGCGCGAATCGCATGGACGTATGATTGGACGGCAAGGGAAAAACGGGCTTTCTGTTGTTTTTTCAAAGCCTTCTCATTGTACCGCTCGCGTCTTCTTTTGAAGTTTGAAGATGGAGACTTTCCCAAAACTAACCCGAACACAGTTCGCGTTTTGGGAAAGCCTTGATGGTATGATATGTTTATGTTCTTGACAAGGCTCTTAGGCATAAAATCAGGCTTCTCCCGGCAAACAATAAATAATTATTGCGGACGCGATTGGTTTTGTCAAGCCCCGCGGCATCTCATTGAAAAGCGACCCAAATTATAATGAGGGCGCTCACAGGAGGGCGTTCCAAGTTGTCAATGAAAGGAAAACGGGAGGCGGCGAAGGAATGCTGTACTCGATGAATTCACCTGGCTGGCCGGCTCTTAAAAGCTAAAACGGTTAAACCGGTCATGCTGGCCGGCGGTGAAAGTCAAGCCGAAAAAGAAGCGGCCCGCCCGCCGCAAAGGGAAGCGGGTGTATAGCGGTGAGTCCGCCGCGTCTCCCCGCGCGTCAAAACGGGACAACTCACTATCGCCGTTTGCGTTCCAACTTCAAACAGTTCGCCTGATTTTTTCCGCCTTTAGAGTCCTCCATATCGCCGTATTTTTTCAATCTTCTGTAGAATTTCATTGACAGTATAGGCTGCGCCGTTTTCTATTATTTTAATTAGCATTTTAAGAGATATTTTTATCAGCCTTACCGGAACTCCAATTATAGATTGAAAAACAAAGCGAAGGATATTCATTGCAATATAGAATTTTGAACAGCCCGTATCAATCAGTATTTTTATCGCTTTTTTATACTTCTCATGTTCATGCAGGAAAAAGTATAACACGTGCCGGATATATGTTGTTTCACCACTTAATTTGATGTTTTTATCTTTTAAGAATTTTTTATATCGGCCAAAAACATGGATGTCTTCCAATCTTTGAGCCGCCGTCCATCTGCTGTATGTGAGGGAAGAACGGCGGGTAGTCAAGCAATACAACGCCCTGCCATCGGCTTTGATTTTCGACGCATAAAAACCAGTTAAATACGAAAATGTAACATCATTATGCCTTGATATTTCGTCAAAATGAATGCTGTTTTCAACAACTAAAGATATGTTTATTATTTTGCACCATGGAGAGAAATATTTATATCTTAGGAGTTTCTCATATTTTGACGGCGACAACATATAGTTGTCAATATAAAAATTATAGGCGTTTATGCGATTCCAGCCGCTATAATCATCAGAATTAATGCCATTGCTTTTAAAAAATATTATATCGGCGTCGGCATGTTTATACTCGTCAAGAATATCATGAATGCAATAATTAAAGAAATCATCCGCGTCAGCAAATAACAGCCATCTTCCCTTCGCTCTTTTTAGTCCGATATTTCTCGCATTGGGGCGGCCGCCCCGCGCGGGGGGGGGGGGCGGGCGGGGGGGGGGGGGGGGGTGGGGCGCGGGGGTGGGGGTG
>JAIRLZ010000078.1 GCA_031259035.1 Treponema sp.
GGGCCTGTACAATAGTTTGTGTAAATACTCAAAACAAGGTAGAAATACCAGGGGGTAAACATGACTATGGCAAAGGCGAGAAAGAAGCATGAACGAGACCAGTGGGACGACCTGCTGGACAAAATCTACTTCAAGGGGCTGACCCAGGACGAAGTACTGGGCCAAGGGGGTCTGCTGAAACAGCTGATCGGGCGGGTTCTTCAAAAGGCATTGGAAGCGGAACTGACCGAACATGTGGGCTACGAGCAACATGATAAAGCCGGAGACAACCGCAGAGATAGCCGGAATGGGCACACGGAAAAGACGGTGTTCACCGAAAATCAGGAAACGGTTATCCAGGCGCCGCGGGACCGGAACGGGAGCTTTGAGCCGCGCATACTGCCGAAACACCAAAAACGGGTTCCGCTGTTCAACGACCAGATAGTCTCGATGTACTCATTCGGGATGACGAACCGGGATAGCAAAAGCCGTCTTGAGCAGGTGTACAACGTGGAGGTGTCGCCTGAACTCATCAGCCGGGTAACGGACGCGGTACTGGAGGACGTGCGGGAATGGCAGGGCCGGGCCCTGGAAACGTCCTGCGCCATCGTGTATCCGGACGCGCTCCGGGTGAACAGCCGGCAGGACGGGAAAAACTGCCAAAAGAGCGTCTATGTGGCTCTTGAGGTCAATTTTGAGGGGAAAAAAGAGGTGGGCGAAACAAAGTTTCGCACGGCCTGTGGATAGCGGAACACGAGGGATCCCGGTTTTGGGCGTCCGTGCTGAATGAGATCCGCAACCGGGGGACACAGGACATTCTCATCGCCTGCATGGACGGGCTTTCAGGAGTCCCCGATGCGGTACGGGCAGTGTTCCCCGAAACCCGCATACAAAAAGGTATCGTGCATAGGGCGCGCAACTCCCCGAAGTTTGTTTCGTACAAGGATTTGAAAGCGGTGTGCGCCGATCTGAAAGGGATATACCCTGCGCCGAGCGAAGCGGCCGGGAGGGCGGCGCTGGAAGCGTTCGGCGAAACGTGGCAAGCCACATACCCCCTGATTTACAAATCCTGGGACTCCAACTGGTCGGAGCTCTGTGAGTTTTTCAAGTATCCGGAAGAAATCCGCCGGGTGATCCACACGACCAACGCGATTGAATCGTTGAATTACCCGTTGCGGAAAGCAACCCGCAACCGCTCTGCGCTGGCGAGCGGCGAGGCAATTTACAAAATCATGTATGTGGCCTTGCGGAATGCGGCAAAAAAATGGACCATGCCGATTAAGGACTGGGGGCTGTTCTCAACCAGTTTGCGTTGTTTTTTGGCGAGCGGGTTCCGCTCTGTTGAATATACTTGTCATGCTCTCCACCATGTTTTACAAATATACAGCCATTCTGTTTGAGTATCTTTAGAAGGTGATTTCTCTTCACGCTGTAACCTTCAGTATTCCTGACTTCTTCTCTATCTGTTCCTCTTTATAGAATTCATACAAGTCTAACAACATCTTCTCCAACTCCTCTATATCCTTGCCTTGAGTCCAGTGATCCTCCCAGATGTTAAGATACCCTACCAATCCTCCACTAGGATCCTCCCAATATGTATATTCTAAATCCATATATCACCACCTTTTGTCAATATGAGCTTCCTTCATTCCGGCGTACCGCGCTTGACGAGCCATATTCCCCAGAAAGCGCTTTCCATTGCATCACTGTTCGTAATACATCGCATATCGCCGACAGCGCCACCCGGAAATCTTTGGGTTTCCCGCCGCCGCCGGGCTTCCGTTTATACTCTTTCCCTTCTTCCCGGCCTTTGCGTATCAGCAAATCTTTCACTTCTTCCCAGAACTCGTCGGTTGTTTCCCATGCCTTCCGCTGTCTCATGTCCCCCTCCGCTGTCTCTTATACTATCGCAAATCCCTCCACTTGTCCACTTATTTGGGGATAAGCTCTAAATGAACAAACCGAGATAACACACAAGGCGATCGGAAATTGCACATTATGAAACAGCCTTACTTTCGCATAGCAGAGAACAGCCCTCACTACGCGGCAACGTGGTATTGAAGGGCTGCGCCTCCTACGACTTCTCCCTGTTTTTGAAAGGACGGTCTTCCTCTCGCTCACGAGGCGTTTTCCCGCTCCCGTTTTGTAGGTTGCGAACCGTATCGGCGGTTTACGCTTCTATCGCCTGAATGGTTCCGGCGGCGAGGCAGAGGATGGAGCTTTCCATATCCCGCCATAAGCCCGCAAGCACGGCGCCGGGTCCGGTTTCCAGCGCCACATCAAAACCGCCGCTCTCAATAAGCGCCCGCTCCTCGGCGACCCATTGCACCGGACTCACTATTTGCCGCAGGGCAAGGCGTTTCGCTTCCGCGCCGCTTGTTATAAGATCGCCGGTAACGTTGGAATACAACGGTATACGCGGATCGCTAAACACCGTCTTTTCCAAACACGGCTTGAAGTGTTCCACCGCGCCGTTCATAAGCGGCGAATGGAAGGGGCCGGCTACCGCAAGCCTGATACAGCGCCGCGCGCCGGCGGCTTTGAACAAAGGTTCCGCCCGCGTAAGCGCGGACGCGGACCCTGCCACCACGGTCTGCTTTTTCGAGTTGATGTTCGCGGCGAAAAGATCGCCAATCTTCCATTCGGCGAGCAGTTCCGCGATTTTCTCAGGTGAAAGCCCGATTACCGCAGCCATGCCGGGCGCATCGGCGCCATGTCCCACGTCATCGGCGGCGCACTGCATGGCTTTCCCCCGCTCTTTCACTAGATGGAAACAATCCTCCGCTGACACTACGCCGGCGGCGGCCAACGCCGCGTATTCGCCGAGGCTGAAACCGGCGGCCGCCGCTGGACGGACGCCCCGTTCATCGAGAAAGGATGCGGCCGCAAGGTTGACCAACGTGATCGTCGATTGGGAAACATCGGTGCGTTTCAGCGTTTCATCATCCGCTGTTTCGAGCGACGTTTTCATGTCCATGCCCATAATATCGGAACAGAGGGAAAACAGTTTTTTTACGGTTTCCAATTTTTCATAAAAATCAAGCCCCATGCCCCGATATTGGGCGCCTTGACCGGGAAACAGAAACGCCGCTTTCTTATCTTTTATATCCATAAAACGCATCCTTTTGCGTACAAGCGCCGCTTGCGCCGCCAACGCTGTCCTACCACCTGATCAGACTGCCGCCATACGTCAACCCCGCGCCGAAAGCGACGCAGAGCAAGAGATCGCCCGTATGCAACGCGCCGCTCCGATTGAGTTCGTCAAGGGCGATGGGGATGGAAGCCGCCGACGTATTGGCGTATTCTTCAATATTCAGGAAGAATTTTTCCTCCGGTATGTTGAGCCGTTTCGCGGCTGCCTGCACGATCCGAGCGTTCGCCTGATGCGGCACAATAAGCGCTATATCTTCCATGTTGAGGTTTTCCGCTTTGAGCAGGTTTGTAATTGTTTCAGTAACGGCGCTTACCGCGAAATTGTACACAGCCCTGCCGTTCATTTCAATATGAGGCGGCGTTGCGACCGTATCGCCCTTCTTGAACGGATTGCGTGATCCGCCTCGTTTCATTATCAGATAGTCCGCGCCGGACCCGTCCGCGCCCAGAATAGTCCGCAACACGCCGCGCGGGGAATCCGTTTTCTCAAGCAGAACAGCGCCCGCTCCGTCTCCAAAAAGTACGCAGGCGCCGCAGTCTGTCCAGTCAACAAAGCGCGACAACACTTCCGCGCCGATTACGAGCGCGCGCCGCCTGTCTTTGTTCGCCGAAAGCAAACCCGCTCCGGTCTCAAGCCCGTAAATAAAACTTGAGCAGGCGTTTACAATGTCCATAGCGCCGGCGTTCTTCGCTCCTATGGCGTTCTGAACGATGCAGGATGATGCGGGGCAACAGAAATAATCCGTTGTAGAGGATCCTACTATAACCATGTCCACCGTCAGGGCGAGTTCTTCCAGCGTCTTTTCAGCGCATGTATGGCGTTCTATAGCCCAGGAGAGCGCGTTCCGCGCCGCTTCCGCAGCCAGATCGCTGCACGCGGTGTGTTCATCGGCGATATGCCGCGCTCCTATGCCGGTATGCGAGCGTATCCACTCGTCGTTTGTGTCGAGCGTGTTCGCCAACTCATCGTTGGTTATCCGTTTCGGGGGAACGGCTCTGCCGGTTCCGATAATTTCAAATCCCACGGTATATTCCTTTTTTCAACATGATGCATTTCATTTTCAATGTAGAATTATGTCCTATGTCTCAACCAAAGTCAAGGCGTGGGGAGAAGAAACCGCTCTGACAACAGTCGCTTCGCAGACGTATTGGTTGGAGCCTCTCCATGCGAAACGCCCCCAAATTCAACGCATATAAAAGCTTCTTTCACTGGAGCCTGTCCCAAAACTAATTGACTGCACGCTACCGCGCACGGTTTTGGAACAGGCTCATGTTACAATCAATTCGTAGAGCCTGTCCAAGTCTTCCATAGAATAGTACTCAATGCGAATAACGCCTTTGCCAAAGTCTCCGTCAACGCTCACTTTGGCGCCGAGTTTTTCTATCATCTCTTCCTCAAGGGCAACCAAGTGCGGATCGCGCTGTTTAGGGGGTTGCCGCACGGGAGACACGGACCTGACGGGTTTTTCCGTTCGCGCCGCGATCTTTTCGGCTTCACGCACGGAAAGCCCCCGAATGATAATTTCGTTGAACACCCGCTCTTGATCCGCGGCATCAGGAATGGCGAGCAACGCCCGCGCATGGCCGCTCGTGATCTCGCCTTTTTCGAGGCTCCGTTGTATCATAGGGGGCAGGCGGAGAAGGCGGAGGGCGTTGGTGACCGTGGAACGGTTTTTTCCGACTTTGGCGGCTATTTCGTCTTGATTCTTGCCGGTGATGTTCATCAGGCTTTTGTAGGCCGCGGCTTCCTCAATCGGGTTTAGGTCGGTACGCTGCACGTTTTCGATAAGAGCGACTTCAACCCGCTTTTCTTCTGAATAGCTGCGGATAATGGCGGGGATTTCCTTCAGTCCGGCGATGCCCGCGGCGCGGCACCGGCGCTCGCCCGCAATGATGATGTAGCCGCCGTCAACTTCTTCAACAATGACAGGCTGAATGACGCCGTGTTCTTTTATGGAAGCCGAGAGTTCGTTGAGCGCGTCTTTATCGAAGAATTTACGCGGTTGGTTCGGATTCGGGCGGATTTTTTTCAAAGGCAGGGAAACCACCGCGTCTTCGCCGCGCGCGGCGAACATGCCGTCATTTTCATCGTCATCGGATGGAAGCAGAGCGTCCAACCCCTTGCCTAAACCGAATTTAGAGGTTTTAGCCACGTTGGATCAACTCCTCTGAAAGCATCTTGTACGCCTTTGCTCCCACACATTGGGGATCATATTGAGAAATCGGCAGACCATGAGACGGCGCCTCGGAAAGCCTGACATTGCGCGGGATAATAGTGTTGAACACCTGTTTC
>JAIRLZ010000122.1 GCA_031259035.1 Treponema sp.
AACATTACAAACAACTGCGCAAGATAACGGACGATTCACAGCTATCTTTGTTTGACTGATTTTCAAACAAAAATCTTAAAATACCCCGCCCCTTGGGGCGGGGATTTTTTATTTCAAAACATGCCCCGCGGACGTCTCGCGGACAGGCGCCGCAGGAACCGCTCCGTCCTTTATATCCCACAGCGAATGAAAACCCGCCGTTCAGCCCGCTTGCTTTTTTGAATAAATATGGTATGTTATAAGAGGCTTTCCCAAAACGCGCCCCAGAGTGTCAGTTTTGGGAAAGCCTCATAAGTGAGGTTAATCCAATTGCTGAGAATTGCGGAACCCGATAGAAGTTTGTCGCCGGAAATAGAAACGCTCGTTGTTCCTTGCATAACCTACGCCGGTTACCGCGAATGTACGCCCGATTGGTTTATGCCGAGACAAGCGTTGCCCAGCGGAGTCTGGGATTTGACCTATGTTACAGCCGGAAACGCCCGCTATATGATAAACGGAATGAAATACGAGGTGGGCGGCGGCGATTTGCTGTGTATGCCCGCCGGCAGCATGCGTTCAAGCGCCACGTATTACGATAATCCGATGCGGTGTTTCTCAATAAATTTTGAGTTGAAAAATCTGTGTGGCGGATACGGAAGTTTGCCTTTCCCCATCGTAAGCCATATCGGTTATAGAAAAAATATAGAACGTACGTTTCGGGAACTTATTTTTACTTGGCGCGACAAGCAGCCTGGTTATATCATTAAATCCGCCGGCTTGTTCTTGCTGATGGCAAGCGAATTCATGGAACATTGCGCCGGATCCGGCGACGCCGGCAGATACGGGGACGATTATCGCATAAAGAAGGTGATTGATTATATAGAAATCCATTATGCGGAGAAACTTACCGTCAAGGATATGTCCAGTATGGTGGGTTTGAACAGCGCGTACTTTGGGGAATTGTTTAAACAGGAGACCGGATGTACGATGAACCGGTATGTGATGCGCCTGCGTATCAGAAAGGCGGAGCAAATGCTTAGAAGCGGCGAATATCAGGTGAAAGACGCCGCAAAATACTGCGGTTATGCGGACATACATTATTTTTACAAACATTTTAAGATGATTGTGGGCATTTCCCCTTCCCAAAGCGTTCCCAAACGCGCCGACTGAAGAGCGGGCGCGTTTGGGTGAAAAAATTCGTGGAGATCGCGCTTATTTTTTAGCGGTTTCCAGCAAGATCGCGTCTCGCTGGGCTATAAGGCTCAATTCAGCGGCTTTGAAAGCGTGTTCCTGAGTCATGGCGTTTTCCGTACGGTTCAGGCAGTCCAGAATAAGCGCGCCGAAATACGGGAAGCCAACTTTTCCCTCAACATGATAGTAGGTTTCTTCCTTGCCGTTCGCAAGAAACACATGTCCGCCGCCCGCGCCTTTGAAACCGAGGTTCATGTACTTGCGCTGTTCAATGAAGCCTTCGTCACCCAAAATGAACGCGCGCCCGTCTCCCCACGTCTGCAACCCGTCCGGCGTAAACCAGTCCACCCGGAAGTAGCCGGTGGCGTTGTTGTCAAGTACGACCTGCGCGTCGCCGAAGTCGTCCAATTCAGGGTACTGGGGATGGTTGTAATTCGCTATTTGACTGCGGACTACCCTTCCGTCCTTCGCGCCCGTGTAGTACAGGATTTGTTCCATATTGTGGCTGCCAATGTCGCAGAGAATGCCCCCGTAGTTCTTCTTGATGAAGAACCAATCCGGTCTGTACGATGGATTTAACCGGTGGGGTCCAAAGCAGATCACCTGGAGGACTCTGCCGATTGCGCCCTGTTCAATAAGCTGCCCCGCGAACACCGCGGATTCCACATGGATGCGCTCGCTGTAGTACACCGCGTATTTCCTGCCCGTCTTTCGCGCCGTCGCGCGGGCGTCCGCGAGTTGTTCCAGCGTGGTGAGCGGCGCCTTGTCGGTAAAGTAGTCTTTTCCGGCCGCCATCACCCGCAAGCCCAACGCGCACCGCTCGCTCGTCATCGTGGCGCCGGCCACAAGCAGAATATCCGGATCGTTTAGGATTTCTTCCTCGCTTGAAGCGGGTTTGGCGTTGGGAAAATCGCGCGCGAAATTCGCCGCGAAATTCGCCATGTACCGAGCGTCCGCATCGTAATACGATTTAAGGACGCCGCCCGCCTCGATCAGTCCATTGCACATGCCGTAGATGTGTCCGTGGTACAAGCCCACTGCGGCGAACACAAATTCCCCCGGTTTGACCACCGGCGCGGATTTCCCCACCGGCGCGTACAACGCGCCATTGGCGGCGCCATTCACAGCGGCGGCGCCGTTAGCGATACTATTTTCCATACGTACTCCCTGTGGTAATATTTCCGCCAAATTCTTGTACGGACGAGGTTTTCTCATAGAAATGCGGAACAGCCGCCAAGACGCCTTGAACCGTGTAGAACGGATCATTTTTGGCAAGAGGCAGGGCGACGGTTGAGCCGGCGGTACCCGCTTTGTAAATCGCGGTGATCAGTTCCACGGCGTTGCGCCCGTCGTGTCCGTCAATTGCGGGACCACAGCCTTGTTCGAGCGCGGAAAGCGCGTTTTCGATCTCGCCGGTGTGACCTTCATAGGGGAGAGGGGGAAGGGACTCGACAAAGGCGGTCAATTTCCGCTCCAGCGCGGCGTCATGCTCTTGAAGGGGGAAACCGTTTGAACCCGCGAGATTGGCGCAGACCTTCCAGGGCGCGGACACGCGGGCTTTCTCGCCTTGAAATATGAGTTGCTGCTCTTCTCCGTGATGTATAACTGAACTCGTGATCTGCGCAAGGGCGCCCTGCGGGTATTGCAACACAGCGATGGAGATATCTTCGACTTCCGCGTTTGTATGCGCCGCGTTGCTTAACGCCGCCATCACCTTTTCGGGCATACCCATCATCCAAATAAGCATGTCAATGTGGTGAACCGCGTGGTTCAGCGTACAACCGCCGCCTTCGGTTTCCCATTTGCCTCGCCACCAGAGGTCGTAATAGCGCGGCCCGCGCCACCAGAACGAATCAACTTGCGCGTGAAGCGTACGCCCAATCATGCCGCTGTCAAGAACCTTTTTCAACGCCGCAATCGGGGCGCGGAAACGGTTTTGCGCGATGCAGGCTAACATCTTGCCGCTTTCTTTTTCCGCCGCGAGCATCGCGTCGCATTCCTCAAGGCTTGCCGCCATGGGTTTTTCAACAAGGACATTGCAGCCCGCGTTAAGGCAGTCAATAGCGATGCGCGCGTGCGTGTATGGCGGCGTACAAACGCTTACAAGGTCGATCCGCCCTTTCATAGCTTCAAGCATGGCTTTATGCGAATTAAAAACTTCCGCGTCAAGGCTGTACGCCTTTTTATGGTTTTCGCATTTCTCCACCACAATATCGCAGAGGGCGGTGATCGCGCACCGCTCTGGAAACGCCAGATACGCTTCCGTATGAAAACGCGAAATATTTCCTACGCCAACAATGGCTATATGCAGTATGCTCATTTGTATCAGTATACTCCCTTTTTAAAAATAGCGCAAGAAGAATTAAGCGTGTATACGACTTTATTGTAACAAACGGCGGTTTTTACCGCTCTTTTTATAGACGGGAATGATGCGCGGGACATGGACGCGGTGTCTTTGCGCGCCCGAATCGGGTATGCGCCTCAGGACATTTATATGTTTTCAGGTACCATAGCGGAAAACATCGCCCCGCGCAAGCCGTCCGCTTCATTGGAAGAAGTGATGGAAGCGGCGAAAAAGGCCGGAGCCGATGAGTTTATAAACAAGCTGACCGAGCGTACAACGCGAAAGTCGGCGAGCGTGGCGCCACGCTGTCTGGCGGGGAAGTCCAGCGCCTGGCTTTGGCGCGGGCTTTGCCGGGGAATCTCGATCTTGTGATTTTAGACGCGGCGGCCAGCAACATGGATTCAGAAAGCGAGCGGCTCATTCATCAGACAATCGAGACATTGCGCGGAAGCGAGACAACCGTGATGATAGCGCGCCGGCTTGCCGCAGTACAAAAATGCGATGCCATTTTCGTTATGGACAAATGGCCATTATAGAATACGGAAGCCATGAGGCGCTGCCCGCGCAAAACGGCGCGCGCAAGAGGTTGTGGGGGACACGGCGGCATGATGCGTTTCTCGGATATGAGTGAATTTCATCAGAGCCGTTGAGAGTGATGATATTTTTTTGAGAATTCGCTTGACATAAGGTTCATTTCGTGTATTATAAATTTTACGAACTTTTCAGGATGCTCACAAAAATTATTTTTTATGAGAGTCTTTATGAAAAAGATCGTATTTGTTGCGGGTGTTGTAATTGCTATATCTGTGGCGTCGCGCGCGTTTCCTTGTTCGTGGTATTGCCGGAACAGTACAGCCGGGGCGTATACCCCAGCGGGTTAATCGGGATAAACATTGACGGAAAATTCTTTGTGAGTAAGTACGAAGGGAATACCTCTGCCCGTTCGGTGGTTCTTGGTGTGGTGAAAGGTGATTTTGTACTTGACGCTGTTGAAGGGAACTATCAGCGGATAGTAAGCGCGAGTTCTTCACGCGCCGCGAGAAGTATTTCTGACTCGGAACTTGAAGACGTTAACGCTGACACTTCAAACAAGGTTGTTTCTTATCGGTTTACTGAGTCTGACTTTGTTTATGGGTACGATGCGGAGCTTCTTTTCTCTGCTTTACCGGATATGGCGGAAGGTCAGTACTTGGGGAATGAAGAATTTTTTACAGAAGTTGAATCGTGTGCTGGAAAACCGGGAGTTGATTCTTCTTGTCAGCAGGGAACAAAACACTTCAATAACAGAAGACAAATTCGCGGAAATAACGACGCGGATTGCCCTCTTGTCCGACGAAGAGGTGGTACAGCTTAACCGCATATTCCTTGTCATGGTGTACCCCGATGTTTGCCCGCAATTTACCGGCGATTCAGATATAAAAATCGGCCTAGCTGGATCTTTTACTTGTGTCTGGGGGACATGTTGGTGGAACAATTGAAGGAGTCGTATTTATTAACGCCGACACGAATATCCAGACAACGCTTAAATACAAGCAAGATTTAGTGCGGATCACACTAAAGGCTTTTGTCCTATCTTTCCACTATGGACCAATAGTTTTCAAGGTGTCCGCTGAATTAAAGGGCGGCATTCCTTTAGAAGCAAGCCTGGATTTGGATGTTTCCTTTAAATATCGCGCCGCGTTCACAGGGATGTACGGCGCATATCTTGATACCGGTATAAAATACGGTACAACGACAAAAAAAGTCCGGGCGCTTTTTGTAACATTAAAAATATCGGCGCCATATGCAGACTTCTATAAGAACACAGGAACTATAGAGGAAACGCTATACTATGTCGGTTCAGACTCACCAACCAGTATATCGTTTAAAAGTTTACAATTGGCCGTAATTCCTCAGATACAGGGGAAGATTCGCGCTGATATTTCCGACTGTGTGTATGGTGAAATAACAGCGGAAGCGTCTCTGCCTAATATTCTGAAATATAGAATAGAGTTGTTCAGAAACC
>JAIRLZ010000143.1 GCA_031259035.1 Treponema sp.
TGGACACGCCGCGCCTTCGCCTCAGTTTGTTTGCCCGCTTCTTTCATAACGCTCTCCTAAAAAAAACTGCCGCTCCCCGCCCCTGTACCGGCGCGGAGTTGTTATATATCATAGCATACCACAAATAACGGATGAACGCAAGCCGGTTTCAAAACAAAATGGTGTCAGTCACCTTCATAAAGGCGCCAAAGGCGCCCGCGTCACTTGGTATAAATGATAGTTTCCGCGCCCTTTTTGTCCGGCGGGGCGCCGGCGCCGAATTTGACCGGGATGTAGCTCCCCGCGCCCGCGTCACATGGCGCGGACTTGTTATATACGATAGTATACCACAAGATATACAAATGAGCCAGTTTCAAAACTAACCCGAACTCAGTTCGCAAACACAGTTCGTGTTTTGGAACAGGCTCTAATGGAAAAGTTCAAGAATGCGCGTTTCGCTTTATGGGAAAAGCTCCGATTTTATGTGTTTTTTACACAGGCGCCATATACATTACACAATGGGCGCCTATCATCAGAGCCAGTTTCAAATATGCGTTTGGAACCGGCGCGTCAATATGAGCGCCACCATTCATCGTTAAAGGAGAAGTTGTTAGATGAAACAGATTGGAAATTGGAAGAGAATTTCATTGAGGATGAAAAAGTCCGCGTTGTACGCGCTTTTCATCATGCTTTCCATTGCGCCGCTTTTTGCGGCGGCTCAACATGACGGCGGAACGGACAGGAACACCGCGACCGCTCAGACGGGGCGGGCGAAATACGTGTTTTTGTTTATCGGAGACGGCATGGCCATGCCCCAGATCAGTTCTGCGGAGGTTTTCGCTACGGCGCGTTCTTCCACGGACATCAGCATCACCAAACTGGGCTTCACCCGTTTCCCGGCGTCAGGCTTGACGACCACCTATGACGCGGGAACCTTCATCACGGACTCCGCGTCCGCCGTAACCGCCATTGCCACGGGGAACAAAACCCTAAGCGGGGTCATCAACATGGATCCGGGGAAAACCACGTCCTACAAGACCATCGCCGAATACGCCCACGAAGCGGGGATGAAAGTAGGCGTTGTCTCTTCCGTTACCCTGGATCACGCCACACCCGCGGGGTTCTTCGCCAAGGTTCCGTCCCGGTCAAACTACTACGATATTGCGGTGCAAATGGCGCAAAGCGGCTTTGAATACTTTGCGGGCGGCGGGCTTTTGCAGCCAACCGGGAAAAACAACGATCAGCCCGACGTGATACAAATGGCGAAGGCTCAGGGCTACACCTACGTTAATTCCAGGGACGCCTTTAACGCCTTAAAGCCGGGCGTTGGAAAGACGCTCGCCATAAACGCGACGCTTCAGGACGCAGGCTCTTTGCCTTATGAATTGGACCGTAAAGCGGGAGATCTTTCCCTCGCGGACTATACCCGCAAGGGAATAGAATTGCTGGACAATCCCAATGGCTTTTTTTTGATGGTGGAAGGCGGCAAAATCGACTGGGCCTGCCACGCCAATGATGCGGGCGCGGCCATCAGCGATGTCCTTGCCCTTGACAACGCCATCAAGGAGGCGGTCTCTTTCGCGGAAGCCCACCCTCAAGAGACCCTCATCGTCGTTACCGGCGACCACGAGACTGGCGGCATGACCATCGGATTCGCCGGCACCCAGTATGACACCTTCTTCGACAAGGTTGCGCTTCAAAAAATATCCTTTGTCGCCTTTAACGACGGGGTTTTGACACCCTACAAGAAAAACACCCCGAAAGCGCAGTCAAAATTGTCTGACCTTATCCCGGCGATACAACAGTCCTTTGGACTGGACTACACGAAACTTTCGGCTTTCCAAAAGGAACAACTGGAGTTCGCCTTCCAGCGTTCCATGGCAAATGAGATTGAGCGTCCGGTCGCGGAGGATCAGTTCCTGCTCTATGGCGGCTACGAGCCTTTGACCGTGAAGATCACGCAGATTATGAACCAGACTGCGGGTATAGGCTGGACATCCTATGCCCACACCGGCGTTCCGGTTCCGACTTTTGCCGCGGGAGCGCATCAGGAACTTTTCTACGGCTATTACGATAATACGGACATTTTCAGAAAGCTCGCGTCAGCCATGAATTTGAGCGTGGCGGCGCGCTAGCGGCTGGCGGTTCGCCGGCGGTTGAACGCAACCGCCGGTTTTTCCGGGGAGGCGACTTCTCCGGTAATAAACAGAAGGAGTATATGATGAAAAGAATCGTATATGCCGCATACGCAATTATCCTTGCGGCGGCGACAACAGGGACGGCATTCGCCCAGGAGTTCAAATGGGACGGATATATCAACAGCGGATTAGGGCTTGTCATAACGGACAGGCAAGTCACGGACGGGAACGGCGGCGTAAAAAACGCGACTCCATACCTTACCGCGTTCGGCGTGGACTCGCAGCAGTGGGGCTACCGGTTCCGTTTGAACGGTTCCTACACCAACGAAGCGAAGACCGCAGGCGTAAAACTCCGGTTGCAAGGGCAGGCTAAAACGGACAAAGACAGCGGCGCCGTCACTAAGGCGGAGTTGGACTCGCAGTCGGACCCTAAAACAGTCACAGCCGCCACCACCGTCAGCGCCGTACCGGTTGTTTCCCTTCCAATAGCCTATGGCTGGCTGGCCTTTTTTGATGGTGTATTCACGCTGAATGCGGGGGTTATTGACGACAGCACATGGACTGCGGGAGGCCATATGACCGATGATATGGGCGAAGGCTTGGGGTTGCTGCTTAAACTCTCTCCGGTGTCCGGGCTTGAGTTGGGAGTCGGCGCATACGCGATCTCGTCTTTGGGGAGCGGGGACAACAACACTCTTGCGGCCGGCATCAACAAAAACGTCATTGATGTGTGGAACGCTAAATACACGTTCAATGTGGGCTATACGCTGCCCAATGCGTTCAGGGTTACCGCGACATTCCGTCCTAAAAACGATGCGGGTGGAAGCTCCAACCGTGATGAAAGCATGAAGGCGAGCGCCGGACTCCGCATCCTTGGGGTAAAAGATCTGACAGCCATTGCGGAAGCGTATCTGGATAAACTTGAAGAATTTGATTCGAAAGGCACGGTCACCATCTTTGAGACCATAGGGTACAAGATTGGCGGCTTGTCTTTTGGGCTGAATGCAGGCGAATACGTTGTTACAGACGAGAAGAAAGATTTTGCCGTGAACTTCAATCCGTGGGTGAGCTATGCATTAGGCGGTATTGCGCCTCGGCTTGACGTTGTGTACTTTCTGGGCGGACAACCGTCCGGCTCTTCTGGTTCAGCGGAGGGGATGTACCCTCGTATCGCCAATTACAGCGCAACGAATAACGCGAAAGACTCGGTTATCGGAATCTCTCCTTCGGTTAAGTTCAACATTGACGGCAAGACATTCCTTGAGATAGGCGATGTGGTGAATTTTGAACAATGGCATGAAGATTACTACGGGGTGAGCGGGCATAAGAAAAACAGTAAGATTACCAATGTTTTCTATATTGATGTGAAATGGAGTTTCTAGTATGAAAGGTATCAGCGCAAAGGCGCGCGCGTTATTGCGAGGGTTGCTCCACAACGCAAGCATACGGCGTGAAAACAAACGGAACGGCATCTTTGTGCTGGTATCGATTCTGTTTATGGTTGTCTGCATGGCGCTGCCTACAGGCTTTGAGGGGGCGTCCCAAGCGACGGGCGGCGAGCGGGCGCGGGGAAAGATCGTAGAAGTCAATAACGACAGACTTATAAGCATGGGCCCGGTGAGGCAAGGGGAACAGCAGCTTGAGGTGGAAATACGATCCGGGCGGTTCAAGGGGCGGGTTTTTCCCAGTTCGAACAACCTCATGGGCAAGATGGAACTGGATAAGATTTTTGCGCTGGGGGATTCGGCGCTGGTGGTATTGAGCCTTTCTGAAGACGGCGGCGTGAGATACGCCCAGGTCATCGACCACTACCGCACCGGCAAGACGATCTTTCTTTGTATTCTGTTTTTCTTCTTTATCATTTTTATCATGGGGTGGATGGGGGTGAAAATAATAATCACCTTTGTGTTTACCGCGGTAGCCCTGATCCATATCCTCTTTCCGGCCATGCTCCGGGGCTGGGATCCCATCTTCGCCTCGGTTGTCATGGTGACAATCATAACCGCGGTAATCATCTTTCTGGTGGGAGGACTCACACGACGGGGACTCACCGCCTTCGCCGGCTCTATGGGAGGTGTCCTCCTCACCTCCCTGCTGGCGTTTTTCTTCACCTACTGGTTTAAGATTCATGGGGCTGTGCGGCCCTTCGCCGAAGCGCTCCTCTATTCAGGATACAGCCACCTAAACCTGGCGCACCTCTTTATCTCCGGCATCTTCCTCGCCTCATCCGGGGCAATGATGGATCTTTCTATGGACATCGCCTCGGCTATGGACGAGATTAAAAGACAGAACCCGGACATCAGCCGCCTCAATCTTATCAAAAGCGGCGTCTCTGTGGCCCGCCATGTAGCCGGAACCATGTCCACGACCTTGCTTCTGGCGTATTCCGCCGAGTATACGGCTATGATTATGACTTTTATCGCGCAAGGGATACCTCTTGAAAACGTCATCAACATGGTCTGGGTTTCCTCGGAAGTGATCCATACGCTGGTGGGTTGTTTCGGATTGACGCTCGTAGCGCCCCTGACGGTATTCGCCGGCGGGATCATTCTGGGGGGAGAAAGGGCGCCGGCGGAGCGCTAGCGGCGAGTTAATATGAAAGGATCCGCCCGGCGGACGTCGCCAAAAGCGGGAGACTCGCCGTCGGCGCGAACCTATTCCAGCGGGACGCGCGCTTTCTCCAAAAAATTAATATTATTTCTGTACATCTGGTTTAACACCCCGTCGCAAACTATGTTTACGCGCTTACCGCACGGAGGAACAAGGCGGATTCTATTAATTGAGGCAGTTTCAAAACCTCAAGTTTTGAAACTGCCTCAATTAACAAACTAATTAGGAGCCGCGCAAAAATAAAATGCCGATTGCTTATGCAATTCCTTGAACCCCGGCACGGTCAATCCCGGTGTGAGTTCCGACTCTTGGTTAACCATAAGCCTGGACAGTTCGGCAAACAACGTATCGTACAACCAACGTCCATGCGGCGCGGCTGCGCAGCCTGAGCTTGACATAGGCTTGCGCGCCTTGCGCGGCCTGCGCTTGTTCATTTTCCGATATTCATGTTTTTCGCTTGAAACCATATTGACAATTTCTCACCGTATTATTATAGTATATTAAACTCATGTAGATAATATGAAATATTGTCTATACAATCTGATAAGGAGACTGTTATGGCGCGTGTAGAAAAAATCACCGATTTAATCGGAAATACCCCTATCGTTAAGATAGGCAAGATCAATGAAGGGGAAGCGGAAGTTTATGTAAAACTCGAATATTTCAACCCGCTTTCCAGCGTGAAAGATCGCATAGCCCTCGCTTTGATTGAAGCGGGTGAAAAAGAAGGAAAGATAAAACCCGGCACAGTACTTATTGAGCCGACAAGCGGCAATACCGGCATCGGGCTTGCGTTTGTCGCGGCGGTGAAGGGCTACAGGCTTATTCTCACCATGCCGGAGACTATGAGCGTTGAACGCCGAAAACTCCTCAAGGCGCTTGGCGCCGAGCTTGAGCTTACCGAAGGCGCAAAAGGCATGAAAGGCGCCATCGCCAAAGCCGAAGAGCTTGCCGCATCCATACCCAATTCGTTCATTCCCCAGCAATTCAACAATCCGGCGAACCCCGCGATCCATGAAACGACGACGGGCCCCGAAATTTGGACTGACACCGAGGGAACGATCGACATTCTCATCGGCGGCGTTGGAACCGGCGGCACCGTGACCGGCGCGGGCAGGTATCTTAAATCCAAAAAGCCTTCCGTCAAAGTCATCGCCGTTGAACCTGCGGCTTCGCCTGTACTTTCAGGCGGTCAGCCCGGCGCCCATAAAATTCAAGGCATTGGCGCCGGTTTCCAGCCTCAGGTCTACGACCCCGCAATCATAGACGAAATCTACAAGACCGATGAGGTGAAATCCGGCGCCGCCGCCCGCCTTCTCGCAAAAAAAGAAGGCATCTTGGTCGGCATATCTTCCGGCGCGGCGCTTGAAGCGGCGCTTGTTGTTTCAAAACGTCCTGAAAACAAGGGAAAAGTTATTGTCGCGGTTCTGCCTGACACCGGCGAGCGGTACCTCTCGACATGGCTCTGGGATGAATAGCCGTGCGACGCCTACGATTAAACTGTACGGCAATTGATACTTGCCGCGCAGTTTGATACAATAACAACATGAACATCGGCACACTACTTATTCATAACGCCGGTACCACGGACGCCGCCACCGGCGCGTTGAGTACCCCGGTCTTTCAGGCTACCACATTTGATCAGAGCGTTTCCTTTCGGGAAGATGGGGCTAAGGTTGAGCGGGAGTTTGATTACGCCCGATCCGGCAATCCCACCAGAAAGGCGTTGGAGCAAACCATCGCGGCGTTGGAAGGCGGCGCCAATGGGTACGCCTTTTCAAGCGGTATCGCCGCCGTATCCTCGGTGTTGGGGATTTTCGCCGCGGGCGATCACATCGTCGCGGCGGAAGACATTTATGGCGGAAGCTACCGGATCATCAACACCTTTTTCAAGCGGTGGGGGCTGGAATCCACCGCGGTCGACGCCTCAAATTTTGATGAAATCAAAAAAGCGATTAAGCCGAATACAAAGGCGCTGTTTCTTGAAACGCCTTCAAATCCCCTGCTGAAGATTACCGATCTAAACGCGGCGTTCGCTTTGGCGAGAGAAGCGGGTCTCGTTTCCATCGTTGACAACACCTTTATGACGCCGTATTTGCAGCGTCCGATTGAAAACGGCGCCGATATTGTGATACATTCGGCGACCAAGTTTCTCGGCGGACACAGCGACGTGCTTGCCGGGCTTGCGGTTGTCCGCGATGAAGCGCTTGGCAAAGAGGTGTACCGCGTACAGAACGGCTTTGGCGCGGTGCTTGCTCCCTGGGATTCGTGGCTGACGCTGCGGGGAATCAAGACCCTCAGAGCGCGGCTCGCCATACAGCAGCAAACCGCGCTGGCTGTCGCAAAATGGCTTCAGGAACACAGGCATGTTCAGTCCGTGTACTACCCGGGGCTTGAAGGTCATCCGGGCAAAAAGACGCATGACGCGCAGGCTTTCGGCGCGGGGGCGATTCTTTCGTTTAAGACAAAAACAACGGAACAGGCGCTGCGTTTCCTGGGAAAGGCGCGGCTCGCCGCGGCTGCGGTAAGCCTCGGCGGAGTCGAGACCATCGCGTCTTATCCGGTTCGCATGAGCCATGCGTCTATGCCGAAACAGGAGCGGGAACGGCTCGGCATCACGGACACGTTGATACGCATTTCCGCGGGGCTCGAAGACGCCGAAGACTTGATCGCGGATTTTGAAGCGGCTCTGGCATGACACAGGAGATGGCGAGCATGAATATTGAAACCGCCTGTGTTCACGGGGCGCAGTCCTTCGAGCCGGTTACCGGAGCGATAAGCGTGCCGATTTATCAAACCGCTCCTTTCCGGCACCCCGAATTGGGGGGATCAACTGGCTTTGATTATTCACGATCCGAAAACCCCACGAGAAGGGCGCTGGAACAGACCATCGCCCTTCTCGAACATGGGACGCATGGCCTCGCTTTTGCCACAGGAATGGGCGCCATATCGTCGCTCATCAAAATTTTCCCTTCCTTTGATGGCGGGAAGAATGGCAAAAAAACGCATTTCATTGTTTCGGAAGACCTCTACGGCGGAACGTACCGGCTTTTCGGCGTGTATTACGCGCAATACGGCTATGAATTTTCATGGGTTGACACCAGCGAATTTTCTTGCATAAAAGCCGCCTTGCGTCCTGAAACCGCGGCGCTTTTCATCGAAACGCCGTCAAACCCCATGATGAAAGTGACGGACATTCAAAAATGCGCGGACCTTATACACCGGCAAGGCGGGCGGCTCATTGTTGACAACACCTTCCTCACCCCGTACTTTCAGAACCCGCTCGACTTGGGCGCCGATTTTGCCGTTCATTCCGGCAGCAAGTACTTGGCGGGCCATAACGACACCCTTTCCGGCTTCATCGTCCATTCCAGCGATGAGGACGCGGATGCGCTTTTGAAAGCCCAGCGGAGCGAAGGCGCGGCGCTCTCGCCGTTTGATTCGTGGCTCACCCTGCGCGGCATAAAAACCCTGCCTGTGCGTATGGAAAAACATCAAACAAATGGGAAAATCGTCGCGGAATGGCTTCGAACCCATTCCGCTGTGGAAAAAGTGTTTTACACGGGCTTCGGCGATCATCCGCAGCGGGATTTGTCCCAAAAGCAAGCGCGGGGACATAACGGCATGGTCTCTTTTTATGTAAAAGACGCCTGTACAATCCCCTCAATTCTGAAAAACGTCAAACTCGTGCTGTTCGCCGAGAGTTTGGGCGGCGTGGAATCTCTCATCACCTACCCGCTGGTACAGACCCACGACGCGATACCCGAAGAAATGCGCCTTTCGGCGGGTGTGAACGAAAAACTCCTGCGTCTTTCGGTGGGCATAGAAAATCCTGATGACATCATCGCGGATTTGAACGATGCGCTGGGATAATTCGCTGGCGAAATCGCCCCCATATACCATATGAGGCTGTTTCAAAACTTCAAGTATTGTAAAGTTTTAATACATTCTGTTGATGGTTAAGAATGAAGTTTGAAGGTTTAGAAGATACTAACGGGCGGAAAGTCGGCAATAACACGAACTGGGGCATAGGCAAGTGGAAGAAACGGCGGCATTTTTTGATGAAGAAAAAGTGGCGCTTGAGGTGGTGAAGGTCGATTTCTTGGATACAGCAGGAAGTCCCCCGGTTTTGCCGGGGGTATTTGACTAACAACCGGAGTGGAATAGTTCAGTCCGCTCTTGGAGTGGCGCGCTTCAATCCCAAACGCCGGGTTTCGCCGTCCTAATTGAGAACAAAACCCGATCCCGTAAAGGCGTTGTCGGCAATGTCCACAGTCTGCGGCATGGCTATGTTGACCAGATTGGTACAGTCCTTGAAGGCGTATTCACCGATATGCGTTACACTGGGGAGTGAAATGCTGGCAAGTGATGTGCAGCCGTAGAATGAACGATGCGCAATGGTTTCAACCTTTGGCGCATACACTGACGTCAGCTTGACGCACTTGTAAAACGCCCCATATTCGCTTTTTGTGGTATTGATAATTTCTATCGCTTCAGGCAATGATATGGATTCCAGGTTTTCACAGCCGTCGAAAGCGCCTCGTTTTATTGTCAGAACGCCGGGCATTTCCGCGGAAGCGAGAGCCGCGCAGCCAACGAAGGCGTTGGTCTCAATGACGGTAATGGAAAGCGGAAGAACAATTGAAGCGATATATCGCTTTCCTTTGGCCGTTTCAAGCGTGATATTGGCGAACTTGCTCCCTTCGCTGCCGCTCAAATCCAGCGCGACATAGCGCTCCGCCGCTTCAAGAGCGTCATATAATGTCCTCAAGGTGTTTCCAGTTTTTCCCGTGCCGGACAAATTGACGCCATTCATTTTAATAGGATAGGGGTTCTCCTGAGTGTTGGGAGAGAGAGCGGCGAGCGCTTCGGCAAGGGATTCTACGCCATTCGCCTCAAGCGACGAAGTGACGGTGAATAGCGCCTCCCGCCCGTACGGGACGCCGTTTTTCATGCCGAGCAATGACAAGAAATGCCTGCCATCGCGCAGTTCTCTTGAATCAATGATGAATGTCGCTTCGGCGCCGAAAACCGTAGGAACGACTTGATTCCCATCCACGAGACACTCAATCCACGTGAAACCGGTTGCGGTCAAGGATAATGCGGCGGGAGATCCCATGGCGCCGGTTTGTGACAGGATCACCGGTTCATCAGGCAGCCCCTGGATATCCATTGCGCCTTCATCCCCAATTTTCATGCCGACGCTGATCTCCAGCATGGAATCTTCCGCTTCGGAACTCATCCGGAAGTCATTGGCGGTGAACTCCATATCCGGCAGTACGGTGACAAGACCAGAGTAGATGTACATGATTTCGGTCCTCCCGATTTTTCTATAATCAGTGGACAGCGCGACATCTACGCGGTAATAGCCGGACGGAAGACTCACGCCGCCTTCGCTCTTTTCAAATAGGTTGAGCGTACTGATAGGAGTCGAAAATGTTCCATCACTCCCCAATGCCGAAAGAATTAGACTGGCGGTTTCGACCGCCTCTGGAAAATGTATGCGCCATTCAAACATTCCCTCCATTCCCTCTTCCATTAAGGGTTTATCCAGCATAATCTCGGCTTGGGTTGTTTCTCCAGCGACTACCAGCGCTCTGGCGGCGCCATATGCCGCCGCCGTAAGTTCTGAATCCGAGCCATATACCCAACCCGTAGCCGTTATATTCCAATCACCCGGTTCAAGGGCGATTTCCGCGCTTGTTTCCCCCTCTAAAACGACAGCCGGGGCGCTCATTCCGTCTTCTCTGGCGAATACCAGCGTAAATTTGACAAACCCGCCGATGTCGGGGTAGACAATGCGTTGTTTTTCCGGTTTGGCAACCCGAACACTCACCCATCCTGTGGCGTACTCCTGCTGAACCGGCGAAGGATCTTCACCTTCCTGTGAACACGCCATAAAAGCCCCGATAGAGAACAGAACGAGCGCAATGGATGAAAACGCCGGTAAAAACCCGTGTGGAATTCCATCTGTTTTTCCCAGCCCGTAGCGCCGTTTGTTCGGCATGATTATTTGTTGTTTAATCATAACAACCTCCGTATATAAATAGAGGGTTGCCATGCGATTTGATTCGCACATCCTCATTTTTTATAATTACGTCACGCTAATTGCGTCACGTTGCAATTAGCGCGTCCCGCGCGCGATGAACCGCCCGACAGGCAGGGGCTTGTTGACCCCGCGTCGAATGCGGTTTTTGGCTTTTTACTGACTTCGCTGATCCTCCCGGAGGCGCGGCGCGTTAAACCCCGCCGCGAATCAAGCGTGTATTTTGTAATTTCTTGCTGGAACAATCACGGAAATGGCGCTATAATCACTATCAATTATGAAAGAAGACGAACTGTTTGTACCGGATATACAGTATCTGGTGTTTCGGAAGTGTCCGGCCGATTGGCGTTTGCCGCCTCATCACGTGTCCAATTATGATATTACTTACATTATCAAAGGCAAAGCCCGCTACACCATCGACCAGACCCCGTATGAGCTTTCCCAAGGCGCGTTGTTGTGTCTTCCGGAAGGCGTCAGCAAAGCGGCCTTCACCTATGCGGAACATCCGATGCATTGCTTTTCTGTGAACTTCATACTGAAAAACACGGCGGGTCAAAACGTGGACATCCCGTTTCCCCATGTAAACGACGTCGGCTTAAGAAATGATCTTATCAGACTCTTCAACGACTTGGTCTACGCCCAAACAGAGGGACTGCCCGGTTACGGCATAAAATGCAGAGGGCTTTTGCTCCTTATTATTCACCGCTTGCTTGAATTGACGGTGTACAACACCAACGCGTCGGACGAGGATTACCGGATACAAAAAGCCATCCGTTATATCACCCAGCATTACACCGAGCGGCTTACTGTCAAAAAATTGTCCATCATAGCCGGACTCAACGCCGCGTATTTTGGCTCCCTCTTTAAGCGGGCGACCGGCCGGTCGGTGAACCGGTATATTGCCGCAACGCGGGTTCAAAAGGCGAAAAACTTGCTGCAAAGCGGTGGATGCAGCGTTCAGGATGCGGCGGAGTACTGCGGCTACTGCGATGTATTTCATTTTTACAAACAGTTCAAGTCCATTATAGGAGTTTCGCCATCCCGGTACATTCCCAAAGGCGGAACGCGGCGTGAAAACTGACCGCGCCGGCAAAGGGCGCGCCGGTAAAAGGCGCGTCGCAACGCCGCGCAAGGCGGACATTCCGCTTTTTCCCACTTGCCGGACGGTTCGTTCCCGCATATAATAAAAATGTCCGGCAAGCCGGATCCGGCGAGCGGCGGACGCGCGGCCCAACCGGACAAGCCATTGGCTTCAAGCCGCAGGCTTTAAGCCTCATGGCTTTTATAAAGAAGAAGGAGCAATCTATGAAATTCGATCCACACGCTCTATCCGAATTTGCCGAATATTACGGCTTTCATTACACCATCGTAGACCCATTCGCGCTGAAACGCGACGTTCTCATCGACATGGAACGGGGTCTCAAGGGAGAGCCTTCCAGTCTCCCCATGCTTCCGGCGTACCTAAGTCCTGTCTCCCATGTGCCGGCGGGCAAAACCGTCATCGCGCTGGATGCGGGCGGCACCAACTTCAGATCCGCGCTCGTGCATTTTGATGAGAAGGGGCAGGCAATAGCGGAGGATAGCATGAAAGCGCCCATGCCCGGCGCCAAGGGCAGAGTCGGCGTTGTGGAGTTCTTTGACCGCATAGCGGATTTGACCGCGCCGCTCCTTGAGAAACAGCCGGATGTTGAAAGCATTGGGTTCACGTTCTCGTATCCCATGGAGATGACCAAGGATTTGGACGGCATCCTGTTGGGATTCAGCAAGGAAATTGACGCGCCTGATGTAATCGGCATGGCGATAGGGCAGGGGTTGCGGGACGCGCTCGCCCGCCGTTCCATAAAAGCGCCCCAAAAAATCGCGCTGATAAACGACACGGCGGCCACTCTTCTGTCGGGCGTGGTGCAGATAAAGAAGGATGGCGGCGTGTTCAGAGGCGAAGACAAGTACCATGTCGAAGCGGGTCCCGTGGTGGGCTTTATTTTAGGAACCGGCTTTAACACGGCGTATCCTGAAAAGGTCATTCCAAAAATCAATTTTAACAATCCTGACAAGCCTCAGATCGTCGTGTGCGAGACCGGAGGATTCGCGCACCGGTACATGGGGATTCTTGACAAGGAATTCGACGCGGCGACCAAAAATCCGGGCGTTTTTCATGAGGAGAAACTCACGTCCGGCGCGTATCTTGGACCGCTCACCTTTGTCATTCTGAAACGGGCGATCAAAGACGGCGTTGTCGCTTTCAGGAGATCCGGCGAATTTCTGGCGTTGGACGGCTTGCAGACCCGTTTCCTGAACGAGTTCATGTACGCGCCGCTTTCACGGGAAGGCGTCATCGGCGAGCTTTTCGGCGAAGACGAGCGGGACGCGCTTGCGTCGTTCGCCTGCCTCACGACGATTGTCACCGAACGGGGCGCGCGGCTTGCCGCGGGCGTACTTGCCGCCGTAGTTGAAAAGACCGCCGCCGGCCTTGACCCGTTCGTGCCGGTGCGCATCGCTATTGAAGGCACCACCTACATGATTTACAAAGGCATGAGGCGTTCCCTCGAATCGTATCTGCATATGACGCTTGCGAAAGACAGGCCATTCAACTACGTGGTGTCTCCGGTTGAACAAGCGTCGCTTTTTGGCGCGGCGGTCGCCGCTTTGAGCGCATAGGAGAAATGGCATGAAAGTAGTGGTGATTGGCGCCCAATGGGGCGATGAAGGCAAGGGTAAAATCGTGGATTATCTGGCGAATGAGGCGCAGATAATCATCCGGTATGCGGGCGGCGCGAACGCGGGGCATACCATCGTGATAGGCGAACAGCAGTACGCGCTGCATCTGATTCCGTCCGGCATTCTGTACCCTGATAAAATGGTGGTTCTGGGCGCGGGCATGGTGATAGACCCCACGGCGCTGTTCAACGAGCTTGCCATGCTGAACGAGCGGGGGATTGATACGAAGGGCAGGGTTTTTATTTCGGATCGCGCCCATATTGTGCTGCCCCGCTACATCCAGATCGACAAGGAGCGGGACGCGGCGCGGAAAAAACCCATCGGCACCACCGGACGGGGCATCGGCATCACCTATTCCATGAAGAGCGACCGCGATGGCATCCGCATCGCGGATCTTTCGTGGAAGGAAAAGATGGATGAACTTGACGCATCTGACAGAGACTATCTTGATCCGTATATTGACCGGTTGGAGGCGATGTCCATTGATCTTTCAACGTATGTGTTTCACCATAAAAACGCGCAGATCCTGCTTGAAGGCGCCCAAGGCGCCCTCCTCGATCTCGATCTCGGCACGTATCCGTATGTGTCGAGCGGCATGTCCTGCGCCGCCGGAGCCGCGATAGGCGGCGGCATCGGCCCGCAGGCGCTTGACAAGGTGTTGGGCGTGTTCAAGGCGTATTCGACCCGCGTGGGAAACGGGCCCTTTCCCAGCGAATTCGGCGCCGGTTCGGAAGACGCGCTCTGTACGTTCGTGCGGGAAACTGGACGGGAATATGGGGTTACCACCGGCAGACCCCGCCGTTGCGGGTACCTTGATCTCGTGGCGTTGCGTTACGCATGTCTCGCCAACTCAATCGACTCCCTGGTGATGACTCATCTTGACGTATACGATACGCTTGACGAGATCAAAGCCTGCGTCGCCTATCGCATCAACGGCAAGATGATAGAATATTTTCCGGCTTCGGTGGAGGCGCTCAACAGTGCGGAGCCGGTTTTGCGGACGTTTAAGGGCTGGAAAAAGAAGCTGTCCGACGCGCTTGCCTACGAGGAGTTTCCGGTCGCGGCGATGGAGTACCTCGAATTTATCGAGCGGTTCTGTGAGACGCCGGTTGACATTGTGTCTGTGGGCTACGACAGAAAAGAGACGATTATCAGGAAGAGTCCGTGGGCGAAGTGATGAGACATGAAGAATTCGCCGGCGATTTTTTTACCATAAAAATGGCAAGTGATTGGGCGACTCGCCATACCGGTAAATATGTTAGTCCCGCAAATATAAGCTATCTTATTCAATACGGACGGGTAAAGAAAGAAAGCAAGAACGGCGAAACGGTTATTCCTTTTTATGACTTACTCATGTACTACCAGTCTTATAATGGGGCAAGGGAAACGGCGTTTAAGGAAAAATTGGGCGATAATCTTAATTGGACGTTATCGTTCGACACCTATAAAGAGGCGGAAACCACAAAACATGTTCACCGCCTTCATCCTTACAAAGGCAAATTTATTCCACAATTAGTGGAATATTTTTTAGATGATCATACGGATAAATTCAAGATAGAAACTTATTTCAAAGCCGGAGATATTGCGCTTGATCCGTTCTCAGGGAGCGGCACTACGATGGTTCAGGCGTGTGAATTAGGAATGCACGCCATTGGCATAGACATTTCTGAATTTAATAGTTTAATCGGCAATAGTAAAATCACCAAGTATGATCTTGCTGATGTTCAGCGAGAGCTAATCAGGATCACTGGCGTCTTACAAAC
>JAIRLZ010000153.1 GCA_031259035.1 Treponema sp.
GCGTTTTTTGGAAGACTTGTGAAAGAACCAACCGGGTTCTTTCACAAGTCCAATGTCTCTAACCCCGCTTTCCGGGCGCTTTCTCGTTGCCTCTCTGCGGGGGCTTGACAAGAACTGTGAGCGGCCCATAATCGCTTGGCCGCGGTCTGCGCTAGGGTCTGGCATGTAGTTGGCGGCGGCGGACTTTTATCGGGTTTTCAAGAAGGAAGGCGAGCGAACCCCAAAAGAATACCACAAGGCGGAAACAATCCCTCCACCCGCCACTGTTGAAGCTGAAATACAGGGGTATTTAAGATACGACGAAAAAAATCGCTGAATGTTTGCCGGGCAATTACACCGAATACACGAATCATTGAAGGCTTTGGAAAAAGCGGGCTTCAGACCGCTTTTTCCCGTTACATCTAAGGTTGCTTTCCCAAAACTGTCGCTCCGCCCGTTTTGGGAAAGACTCGGCGGTGAAATGACTTTTATGCGCAGGGAAGATGAATGTTCTCGCTGCGGAGAAGGAGAATGGTTTTTCCCAAAAGACGCGGTTTCCGATCTCAAAACATCAAAATCAATGCTTTGGAACGTCAATCCCGGCATTTTTTGTTGAAATTTATATACGAAATCATACAATAGTCCGGCGGCGGCGGACATCCCGCAAAATTCAATTCGGTTATGCGGCGTTGCGTGTACGCCGCGGCGTTTGTAAATTCCGTCTTTACAATACCTCTTTCTATGATTATTATAGTAGTATGGAACCTATTATAGCCCCTTCCCTGTTGTCCGCGAATTTTTCAAACTTTTCTTTTGCGGTAGATTCTATCAAACGCGCACATGCGGAATGGGTGCATTTTGATGTAATGGACGGCAGCTTTGTTCCAAACCTTACATTCGGACACAAAATGGTCGCCGATCTTCGTTCAGAAAGCGATCTCATTTTTGATGTACATTTAATGGTGGAAAATCCCGAAAGAATAGCGCCCCGTTTTATTGACGCGGGCACGGACAATATCACGTTTCATGCGGAAGCCGAGGTGCATATCCATCATCTTTTGAGCATGATTCGTTGCAGCGGAAAAAAGGCGGGACTCAGCATCGTGCCTACAACGTCGGTGGCAACTATTGAAGAAGCGTTGCCGTTTACAGATATAATACTGGTGATGACGGTTAATCCCGGTTTTAGCGGGCAGGATATGATCCCCGAATGTCTTGAAAAGGTGAAGAAACTGGTGAAAATCAGGGAGGAGCGAGGGCTTTCTTTCCAGATTTCAATAGACGGCGGCGTACATGCGGCGAATGCGCGTACGTGTCTTGATGCGGGAGCAGACATCCTTGTTACGGGTTCGGCTTTTTTTGACGCTGATGACAAATCGGCATTGGTAAAACAGTTAAAGGGGCGTATATGACAAACATGAAAAAATCCCCGTTTCTTTTCATAGTGTTTTTATTGGCCGGCGGCGTGGTTTTTTCTCAGACCGGCGCAGCCGAGGGTTCGGCAGCCTCGTCCGCGGCGTTTTCTTCCGCCTTCCAACAGGGAATCGCGTTGTATGGACAGGGCAAATGGATAGACGCGGCTGTGAAATTTCGGGAAGCGCAAGAAGCCGCCGCTACCGGAGACGAACGCGCCGAAGCGGTGTATTGGCTTTGCTTTGCGCAAGAAGCTGGCGGCGATTTTGAAAGCGCCATAAAAAGTTTGGATGTTTTAGAGCAAACAAATGGAGGCGCAAACCGTAAAGCGGAGATTCCCCACCTCAAGGGATGGGCTTTCTATTCGCTTGGGCGTTACGATGAAGCCATCGTACTTTTGAAAGGCTATGCCGACCGGATGCCGGCCGATTCCGCCGGCGCCATCGCGCAAAAATCCGCCGCGCTTTACTGGACCGGCGAGCGCCTTTTCGCGCTTGGACAGCTTGACGCGGCTCAAGACACATTTTTTATGATCGCCCGGCAATATCCGCAAAGCGTGAAATATGAGGCTTCGGTTTACCGCACGGCGCTTATTTATCAAAAAAAAGTGGAGCGAGAACTTCTTGAGCTTTTGAGGCGGAGTCATGGAGAAACCCTTAAAACCATAGAGGAATATCAGCGGAGGGAAAGAAGCTATGCGCAGACATTCATCGTGTATCAAAAACGGATAGCGGCTCTGGAGGCAAGTCTGCGTGAGGCGGGTATTGACGCAAACGCCGCGGACAACGACAAATAACACATGCGCGCGGACTTACTAACCAAGTCAAGCCGTTTTCTCCGTCAAAGGAAATACGCGGAAGCCATACGGATGCTGGAGCCTAATGTTCTGTTATACCGGGACTCGTTCAAATACCATTACATACTGGCAATGGCGTGTTTATATTCGGGCGATTTTGGCGGAGCTTTCGCCTATTTCAAGCGGGCGCGTGAAATCAAACAGCGAGACCCTTCTGTACTGCTGGGATTCGCGGTACTCTATATGCGGAGGCGGGAGACTGACCGGGCGTTGGATATGTATCTGGAAACGCTTGATATAAATCCGAACAACAAGACGGCAAAAAAAGCCCTGAAAATTATTCGAAAGCATTCGGGAACCGATTATTTATCCGATTGGATCGACGCCGGTAAATTTTCCAGCCTTTATCCGCCCTTGCCGAAAGTCCGTACCAATCCGGCGCGTATTATTGTTTCTTTTATCTGCGCCTCCGCTGTTTTTGTTTTGGCCTATGCCGCGCTCACCGGCTTAAATGTGACGCCTCTGTCGGAAAACGCGCTTTTTAAGCGGGCTTTCAAAGCGACATCAGGGAGGAACGGGTGGATGGCGACATCTCTCGATCAAGAGGAGCGGGACAGTCCGGTGGAAACAGGCGGCAGCTACCGGTATATTTTGACCCGCTCTCAAGTGTTGAAGATGTACGAGGACGCGCGGAAACTGTTCACCACGTACAACGATGAGAAGGCGAAAATTTTTCTCAACCGCATTATTGAATCAAACGCATCCGAAGCGATCAGAACGAAAGCCAGTCTCCTTATCTCGTATATGGATGTTCCCGGATTCGATTCGCTCAAAGATCGCATCAGCTACCGCGATGTCATGGAAGACCCGTTTTTGTACCGCGATTGTTATGTGATATGGCGGGGCATGGCGACCAACCTTGTCGTTGAGCGGAACAGCACCTCGTTTGATTTTCTCGTTGGGTACGACACCCGCACCAAACTGGAAGGGCTTGTGCCGATCGCGTTCAATTTTTCGGTTGGGGTGAATCCTGAAAAACCTCTTGAAATACTGGGCAAAATTGTACCTTCGCAGGATGGGGGCGCCATCCTGCTTGAGGGTACGGCGATCCACCAAATAGGCATATTGGAACGATAAAAGGGGATAGAGTCCGGTTCGTGGGCGCCGGACTCGAAAGGGCGTGACGCTGGCGTTCATCAGCGAATTCAGAGTAAATAAGGCGAAAGCGGCGCGCCAAGCGACACGCTATACTTTTGACTTTGACCATGAGCGTCATTTATAGCGCAGAAGTTGCATCGCTACATGAGGGCGGATGTTGGCTGCACACACCCTTAGCATTGTTTTTAATTCACAAGCCGCTGGAGGTTGTGGGCTGTCAGTTAAAATAGGAATTGCACGGAAGGGTGTACATCAAAGTAATTATATATTATATAAAGAGATAATGAAGGGAAATTCCGATTTTGCGTGCAAAAGTACGGCAAAGGAACCGGACATGAACCAAGCAAAAGGTGCGAAACCTCACTATAATTCTCTATATGCCTATCCAACTGGGACAGGTTCGACAATATCGCGGCAGGCAACCGGCGGCGCGAGCATACAGGCGTTTAGCAAGCGGTTAAATATTTGTCCCGGCCAGCGTCGGCGGTTAAGGCGAAAAGAAAATTCACCCGGATACGCCTAAAAATGTTTTAGCGCAAGTCCGCGATATGTTCCAAGCATGAACGCTTTCATGTTTCCAACTGTCCGATGCAGCCGTTTCAGATGCCCGGGCTTCTCTTTTATGTCAAACTTTTCGCGCTCACGCGAATACCCGCTGTCCGCGAACGCCTTTTTGTTCGCGCTGTACCCGTCTGACTAAGGGCTTGTCCCTAAATAATTTTCCCAGTGTAGGCGAAATGAAATCAGGAGGGGAGAATGAAACGACAGCGCGCATGGGAAATAACTGACGCATTCTGGGAAGCCGCCCGGCCCTTAACACCGAAACGAGGGCGAGAGAGCGCCAGGGAATACCGCCGGAAACCGGGAGGAGGCCGCCCTGCTATGGTCTCCCGCGGAGTTCTTGAGGCGATCTTCCATGTCTTGCGTACCGGAATCCAATGGAAGGCGCCGCCCAAAGACTTTGGAGCGGCGCGCTCCATCCACCGGTATTTCCGGTTTTGGGGTGAACAGGGATTTTTTCAGGCGCTGTGGGTTGCGGGGCTGAAAAACCATGAAGAAGCCGACGGCATCGACTGGACCTGGCTTTGTGCGGATGGGTGTATGAGCAAGGCGCCTCTGGCGCGGGAAGCGGCGGGAAAAATCTCACTGACCGGGGGAAAAATGGAAGCAAGCGTCATCTTTTGGTTGATGGAGCGGAAGCGCCGTTGGATTCTTTTCAGATTGAGCGGCCTGATATATGTGAAACTCCCCAGCATCTGCGCCTTGACAAAGGGTGCAGCGGGGAGCCGGCCTTAGAGATCGTTGTGTTACGGGGGTTCATTCCGCATGTCAAGAGCCGCGGTCAGGAAAAGATCGAGAAACGGACTCGTCCCGGCGGCCGCGCCCGCCGGCGGGTTGTGGAAGCCGCCCTCTCATGGATGAACCGATTCCGCGACATCATGGTTCGTTTTGAGAAATTGGAAAGCTCGTATCTTGGACTGCTCATGCTCGCGTGTGCCTTCATCGCCTTCCGCAAAGCTCTTGTTATTTAGGGACTAAACCTTAAACGATTATATCACTTGTTGAAGCCAATGAGCGGCTCCCTAAAGCCAATAAGCGGCTTATTTAGGCAAATGAGCCATTCCTTTGCAGCCTTCCGCTATTGCCCTCAGACGCTTTTCCGTACCGCCGCCATACATACCCCGCTTATCACCGTGCTTGCGGCTCCGGCAATGACAAAGAATGCCGTTACTCCCAGAATCTCCGCAACCGGACCGGCAATGAGGAGTCCCAGCGGCATCGTCAAACTCATAAGAAAATTAGTAACCGTTCACAGCTATTGGACTGGATTTAGGAGATTGGGGGATGGTCTCATGCCAAAATATGCGGATAAACATTCTTTCAGATAATTCATTACCGATATATTTTGTAAAC
>JAIRLZ010000249.1 GCA_031259035.1 Treponema sp.
AGATTTTCCCCGCCCATGCTTTGTTTTTACCATGTTCCTTGGTTTTGTGCAATAGGGGCGTGAACGGTTACGAAAAGCGGACTAAAAGTTGTGGTTAAAGGCTGACGAATTTTGAAAACAGCGACGCCGCCTTTTTCATATATAAGGCTGCTATTAGCGTATTGAGTTTTACCCAAAACTGACGTGTTGGTGAAGCCTCTTATTGCGGCTTGTTGACAAAACGGAGCGGGTGTAGTACCATAAAGTTAGGACTCGCATGAAAAGAGCAGTAAGAATGAGCGACATCGCCCGTCGCATGGGTGTAAGCACGGTCACCGTAAGCAAAGCCTTGGGCGGAAAGGACGGCGTGAGTGACGCGTTGCGGAAGTTGATATCTGAGAAAGCCGCCGAGATGGGCTATGTGTACAACTGCTTGCCGCGCAATATGCGCGCTGGACGGGGTCACCTCATCGGCATATTGATTTCAGCGCGGTACTTGGGCGAAAGCTCGTTTTATTGGTTTTTTTACCAGACCCTATTGGCGCGGTTAAAAGAGACGTCCTACTTGGGCGTCCTTGAGATTGTAAGCGTCGAAGAGGAAGAGAAATGCGTCTTTCCACCGTTCGTGGTTATGAACAGGGTTGACGGCCTCATTATACTGGGGCAAATGGCGGAACGGTACATCGCCGCTGTCGCTTCGCGGATAAACAATTGCATCTTTCTTGATTTTTATTCTGAAACCGATGGATACGACTGTGTGGTGTCGAACAATTTTCTCGGTTCCTATAACCTTACTAAACTGCTTGTCGCGGCGGGGCATACGCGCATAGGATTTATCGGCTCCACCTCCGCAACCACCAGCATTTTGGATCGGTACATGGGTTTCTGCAAAGCCATGCTGGAAGCCTCCCTGCCCTATGACGCGGCTATTGAAGACCGCGACGGCAACGGCGTGTATACTGAAATCAAGCTGCAACCCGATGCATATACCGCCTATGTTTGCAACAACGATCAGATTGCGGGCATTGCCATCACCCGCCTCAGAGAGCTTGACATTGAAGTTCCCCGAGATGTCTCCATTGTGGGCTTTGACAATGAAAGCGAAGCGGTTACCGCCGGCGTCGGCGTTACAAGCCTCGAAGTCAATGTACAAGATATGTGTGATACGGCGGTTAATCTGCTTATAGAGCGCATCGAATCCAAGTCGTACCGTCTGCGGGGAAGGCTCTTTATCGACGGGCGGGTTGTGATAAAAGAATCTATAGCCGCTCCGGTACAATGACGCCCTGTCGCGGGCGCCGCCACCCCATGTTATGAGTATGCTTTACGATGTTTATTTGCATATAAAAGACCGGATCGATGAACGGCTTGCGGAATTTCGCAGGCTTTTTTCGGAAGGATCCGATAAAGATCTGTTTAAAGAGATGTGCTTTTGCATATGCACACCCCAAACCAACGCGCAAAAGGCGTGGAGGGCGGTCTGCCGTTTGGACGGCGAGGGGCGCCTTGAAAACGGGGCGTTTGAGGAAGTCGCCGAAGCGCTGCGGGCTGAAGGGGTGCGGTTTCATAAAAACAAGGCTTCGTATATACTGAAAAACCGCTCCCTGTTTTACCCAGACACCAGGGAGCGTATTTCCCGCATTGCGCGGGATAGAGGGCAAGCCGAAACCCGCGACACGCTCGCCGGCGCGGTGTCCGGGTGGGGCTTGAAAGAAGCGTCTCACTTTCTCCGCAACATAGGGCTGGGAAGCCGGATATGCATCCTTGACCGGCATATTCTTAGGCAGCTTGCGCTGAACGGCGTCATTGAAACAACGGCGCTATCCCCGAAAACGTATCATGGCATAGAACAGCGCATGATGCGGTTTGCCGAACAAGAACGCATTCCGGTTGACGCGCTTGATTTGACGCTGTGGTATCAGGAAAAGCATGAATTGTTCAAGTAGCGCATTGAAGAGCGCGGGCAAACGCACGCGGAAGCAGTGTAAACCACGTTGAACCGGCGCCGCTCAAGCCGCAAGCGCGATACAGGAACGCTACAAGTAGGTCCGCCGCAATTCATCAAAAGAAATGGATCCGCTTATTTCACGTATCTGAATCGTTCCATGCAGTATCTTGAAGAAGAATACGGCGATATTCATCAGCGTCAAATCATCGCTTTTACTTCCATCTTCTTTTTGCAAGGAATACGTTTTTAATAGTTGAGAGCCGAGCGAAGCGGAAACAATCAGAAAATGATTTTCGAGGTTTTCAAAATCAAGCAGATCGCTTACAAGCACCCGTGACGCCACGGAATAACTGTGCAAAAGCATTTTGGCGCCGGCGTCGTCGACGAGAACTGTCCGCTGGGAATCGGCTTCCATATCCAGCCGTATTTTGCCCGTATTCGGCTTTTCTTTTTCATTCTTAAACAGAGAGCCGAGATCGGCGAGCGTTATATTGTAAAATTCCGCGCCGGGCAGACATGCTATAGGCTCGACAGAAAACGCCGTAGGGTACAGCGTGTAATTGACGCCGCCCGCCGCCGTTTCCGGCGCGTTGAAGGTGCCGGCAATGACATTCTGCAAAGAGAGCTTCTTGGACGCGAAACAGCCGCCTAAAACAACGGTGTTTTCAATCTGTATTTCATTGGCGAAAATGCTGCCCGCAACAAAACAATTTTTTAATTTCACGCTCGCCGCGTTTATATCAGCGCCGTAGATGCATGTCCCTTTCAGCAAGAGAGAAACGACGCTTCCGCTTGACGCGACGGCTTTTCTGAACATAATCGTATCATCCGCGTCATTCTTGATGTGCAGTTCGTTATGCGCGTACACGGCGCCGGAAAATTCCGCAGGCCCGGAATCAAGCGTTAAATTTCTCGCGTATACGGCGCCGTCAATTTTAACATTTCCCTGAATGGCGATGTCTCTTTCAAGCTCATTGCTTGTTTTTGGAAGAATCGCCGACTTCACCACGTTGTCTTTTAAGGCGACAATGGTCTCGCCGATACGGACTTCCGTCAATTCTTTTAATTCTTTCATCATATAACTCCCTTCATAACGAGGTTTTTTCAAAACTAACCCAAAGGCAGTTCGCGTTTTGAAAAAGGCTCTAAGGATCTGTTCAGAAATAACATGACCAAACGGTCATGTTATTTCCTAATTGCGCAAGCAATTAAAACAAAATGCTGTGCATTTTATTTATGAACAGTTCCTAACGATAATAAATCTGAATTTTGCCACAAAGAAAGCGTTGTTTTATAAATCCGTTGTTCCGCGTCGCTGGTTTTTGTCTCAAAATGCTTTTCCGCAAGAACAACAAACGCCCTATGCAGCGCTTCTTTTTCTTCGGCTGAAAGCGAGCGCCATGACGAATTCGCGGAACAAAAAGCGTCTATTTTTTCCGCAATGCGCTTTTTTTGCGCTTGATCTACATATTCAGGCGCAAACGTTTCGTGGCGCTCCGCGGCTCCGCCAATTTCATCGCCTTCCGACCAGAGAACGGGAATATACACCGGCGTTTTTTCTTGCCGCTTCTCATTGAAAAGAAATGAATCAACAAGCGCGGTGAGGCGGGATTCCTGCGTAATATACTCATGCAGCGTTTTTAAAACTTGCTTCGCTTTTCTGTTTAAGCTTGATATAAGCAGAACTATTTTTGACGACGCTTCTTCCCCCATTTCAAGCGCGCTCAACGCCGCCGAGTCGCTTGTCTGTTCGCTCAGGAGTTTTTTCTGCACGTTCTCGGACAACATAAAAGCGTTTTTGTCCAGAGCGTAGACACGTTTATAACATTCGTCGTCAAGATTGGCGAAAAGCGCGACATATCTGGAGCTTATCCTGTTGAAATCAATTTCCATGGTGTTCTTCTGAGTGGAAACCGCCTTGCCCTGCTCGTGAATAAGTCCAAGACCAGCTTTTATCGCGCTGTCCAGCGCCTGCAACTGCTGGGAAAGTTCGGTTTTTATGGCGCCGAAGAAGCCGCCAATGAGTGATTTTGAGACTTTTTGCGTGGTTTCCTGTATTGCCGCGCATTGAGCCGCGTTCATTACAACAACCGAATGAGTCAGAGCGTCTATTGTTTTATTGCAGTTATGAACGCTGCCGTCAAATGGGTTGGTGTCGACATTGATAGTAACATGTACCGCGACTTCGCCCGAATAAGACGCCGTACCGGATCCCCCGTTCTGGCTTGCGGGATAACTATACGACACTCTCCCGCTATAGGGGACGCTCGCCCTGTAATTCCGCCTGTAACTCATTGCCGCGCGTCCTCCCATGAAGATTCGTCAAACAGACGCAACATTTCCTTTGATATGCGCGGATCAGAAAGCTCCTTTTCACAAAGCGAGACGAATTCCTTCCTGACGGACATTTTGTCTTCCTCGCTTGCGGCTTTCCACGGAAAGCCGCCGGACATGCTGTTGATTGTGGACGCGATAGGACCGGCGTTTTGCCATGCGTCCGCGCAAGGGGCATACACATTGTCAATGACATCGGTCGTATTAAGCAAGCTCTCTGTCTCCGAGAATATCGCCGGGATGTATCTATTATCGGACGCCGCCTCATGTTCAGATGGAAGCAAGATGCTGTCTATCTTCTCATTAAAGGATTGGCTTTCGGTTATGGAATCTGAGAGCGTTTTTAACGCATCCTTGGTCTTTCGCTTCAATTTGCCGCTTAACGCCGTTTGTTCAAACGACAAGACCTCGCCGGAACTGCTGAACAGCACAGAACTTTCATCTTTTAATGTATCAAAAACAGTTTTTCTGATTTCCGCAAGCCGCATCGCCGGCCGATCCATCTCTCGTATCCGCGTCTCAAGCGCTTTATTCAAGGAATGAAAGAGCTTGGCGTACCGCCCGCTTATCATGTGGTAATCGGCTTCCATTTGCCTTTTTACGTTGTCCAGGGCTTTCACCAATTGGAACAGCGTCATCTGTTTGCTTGTCATCTCGGTGTACGCCGCCACGATTTTCTGGCTTATCTGGGACTTTACCATTATGAAAAAGCCATTGTCTATGTTCTCGCAAATGGTTTGCGCGCTTTGGCGCTCGGTCGCTATAACAGCCGTTTCCATCGCGGTGACAGCCGCCGTTACATTTTTGACATGGCTTTTCACCGAATCAACCGTTGACGCCATCGGAGCGGTGTCAACTTCAAAATACAAATCGGCCATAGTTATTGATTTCCCTCCAGAGAAGCCGGATCCGCGTCTCCGGCGGCTTCCCGCAACAAATCAATCCCAAAATCATCGTACATGCGCTGTTCGACCTGCGGCGGCGGAGGCAGCTTCGCATGTTGCGCGACATAGGGGCTTATGGCTATCAGTTTTTTTCTGCGCGGATCGAGTTCATGGAGATGATCGGTTGACTGCGCGATATCGCGGTACTCCTTGTCGCGCAATGTCGCTTCGTAGTAGGGAATATAGCCAAACTGAGCCGCTTTTTCATCTATATTATCCTTTAATCTGAGCATAAATTCGCTGAATTCTTCCTGTTTTTGGTTGAACTGCTGCGCCTGCAACTCAAAACCGGCGATTATTTCCGCGTCTTTGTTTTCCAATTGCGTTTCCGCGCTGTCAAGCGAGTGGGTTTTGCTCATGGCCATTTGGGTTTCCTGAAGCGCCTTGTACGTGTTGAGGCTCCGTATATAATCGGCGTAGGTTTCCCTCATTCTGTTGATAAGGTCGGCCGCTTCGGCGCGGTTTCTGCCATAAAAATCTTCGGTGTCCCTGTGCCACTGGTTGAGGTAATCGATTTTCTGATCCTTAATGCCATTGTAAATTTTCAACCGCTCTATCCTGTTTTCCGCCATGAGATTTTGGATGACCGGCGCCAGAACTTCTTCCTGAATTTGGTGCATTCCAAACGGCATGGATGTACGGGATTGATCTTCCGCAATCCACGCGGTGGAAAACATGTCGTATTTTACCCTTGAGCTTGACTTTAACGAGAACGGGGTGTATGCGTCAACGGAATCTTGATAGTCGAAACTCGCGGAACGGATTCTTTCGATTTCTTCCGCTTCAAGAAACGGCGAATACTGGTTGAAAGACGCTTTTAAAACCATAGAAAATATTCCGCCGGCATAATCAATAATTCTATTCGCCCCGTTCATCTTCGCTTTGCTGAGAATTTGCACGGACTCGGCGAGGCGTCCAATCAGTCTCTTGAAATACGCCGTCTGATTTTCATTGGCGCTTTGCTCAAACGACTTCTTCATAACATGAAGGGAATAGAAGGCGTCTATTTTCTCCTTAAAACCGTCCGTATTGAACACCGGAACAACCGGTTTGTCTCCTGTATCCGTCGCCGCGAATTCCTTGACAAACGCGGACGCTTCGCTCTCCGGCAGAATCGCGGGCAGAGAAAGGGAGATGGAATCGCTGTCATGCAGCAGATACCGGATGTTGCGCACCTGTCTGTCGATATTTCCCATGTAATCATAGACTTTTATATGCTGGATGGAGGTGGAATAATCCGACGTGTCGACTTCTTCGGGCGTGGACGCGGTTTCAACCGCCGGCGCTTCTTTTATGCTGTTTTCCAGACTGTTGAGCGATTCAAGAAGCTCGGCGGGCTTGCGCACCTTGGACATTTTGAATTCCGTCTCTCCAACCTGGCCTGTGTGATCAACCATAAAACTTTTGCTTTCAAAAGGAACTGTGGTCGCAACAGGAACATACACGACGCCCATTTTTTTCACGCGGTAATTCCGGCGAATATCGCGGTGCGCCTCTTCAAAAGCGACTATCTTTGATGCGTTCTCCTCTCGCGCCGTATTGGACTTGTGTATGACCAGAATTCCCTTGATGCAGCCAAGCGCGAGAACAAAGCCATAGGGGAAGAACAGAATTCCCCCTATAAGCCCCGCGACTCCAAAAACGACCGTAATAATAACGCCCTTCTTTTTGTTTTTTTCCGCCAGCGTCATGTCAGATCGCGCCGTCTCAATTGACTTTTCCAAATCCATCTCTTCTTTTACGATTTTTTCCGCCGCCTTTTTATAGTAGTCAAAAAGTATGCGGGCTTCGTCCTGGTACAGATTCATTGATTCCGCAAAAATTTTCCCTTGCACGCCGATCCTCCTAATTTCTTAACAATTTTCTTTCTTTAACAAGCATTTGCAGCATCCTCGCTTCCTTTTCCAAAGAAACAGACATTTCCATGTGGACGGCCTGCTCGTCCGCCGCTATGGCGTCGCAGACATCCGATAGCGCATCCAAAGAGTACATTATCTTTAATTCCAGATCAAAACCTTCAAACCTATCCACCGGAGAGAGATATTTGATTTCTTCGAGCGCCCGCGCTATGGTGGTCTTGACGGCTTCATATTCCGAAGGAAGACTATTTATTGAAGGCGACAGAAGCTGCGCCCGCGCCTTTAATCCGAACTGGCGCTTCTTTTTTTCTTCTTCGTCAACCTGCCGGGCGTGAGACGAGGCGAAAAAAGCGAGAAAGACGCAGACCGCGAATAAAAAGAGCAGCGCGGACTGACCGGCGAGCGCTTTGCGCAGGGAGATGCCGGCGTTTGAAAGCAACAGAATGACTATAATTGACGCGATGATATAGCCGATTATACCCGTCCACATAATTGACAAAGACGGAATCTTGCCTGAAAAGTTGGCGATGGCGATGGTTGAGAAAAAGACGGGGATAAAAAATATGAGATACATGATCCCAATAGAGATCCATGTGAACATAGCCGTGTTCGTCAAAACCTTCCCCGATGTATTCAAAACAAAAGCGAACGCCACAACGCCGGCGCCAAAAAGGAATAACATTGTTCTGAACGCCAAAGATTGGTTTCTTGTCATTGCCTCTCCTCCTCCGGCTATGTCAGCTTGTTTCCGCACACGGCGCAGAATTTTACGCCCAGCGGCGCCGGCTGTCCGCACCGCGGGCATACATTTCCCACTCCGCCGCCCGCCTGCTCCGCCGCAAGCCCGGCGCCGCATGACACGCACCGCTTTGTTCCGGCAATGTTGTCGCTGCCGCAACGGGGGCAGGGGTTGTACTTGTTTCCGCAATAGGGGCAAAAATGAGACGTCGCCGGGTATTTTTTCGCGCACCTTGAGCAAAAAACCTCTTTCCGCCCCGCAAGCGGAGTTTGCGCCGCGCCGCCTGCGGGCATGTACGGCGGCTGCATCATCGCGGCGGCGGCTCCTCCGCCCATCATGCCGGTCATCGCCATCGCTCCCAAGACGCCCATATCGCCGTTGCGGGAAACCGCGTTGTTCGCGACGCCGAATCCCTGTTTCTGCTGCCATGTGTAGCCGGCGATGTTCTGGGCGGAACGGTCGCTAAGCGCCGCCGCTATTTTCTTGCCGTCTTCCGTGGAAGTGTCAAGATCAACGGACGTAATATAGAAACCAGTCAGCAGCATTCCATACGATTCCCAAAATTCTCTCAAAGGTTCTTTCAAAAAACGCGAAAGGTCGTCAAGACGGGCGGAAATGGTCGTAATGCCGACTTGATTCGCCTGCATAAACGCAATCACGACGCTTTTCGTTTTTGCGACAAGCGCGCCAAGAAAGTGGTCTGTAAGATCGCGCGCGGTAAAATCGGTCAATGTACCAACCAATTGCACCAAAAAACGCTCGGCGTCCTCAACTTTAAGACCATATCTGCCTTTTGCCGCAAGCGGAACCATCTCTCCGTATTCAGGATCGCGGTAGCGCATGGCGTCGGTGCGCCAGTCTATGGCAAGCGGCGCGGTCTTGTTCACAAACCACACTTCAGCGGTAAAAGGATTTTTCCCCCCAAACGGTATGCCGAACAAGTTGCGCAACAGGGGAAGATTTTCCGTATTGAGGGTATGTTTCCCAGGACCGAATTTTCCCAGAATTTGTCCTTTAGAGAACAAAACCGCTTCTTGAGACTCTCTCACAATCAATTGTGTAAAAGTGCTGAGGTTGTTGTTTTTATTCTGCCCGAACTTCCATGCAAAAACATCGTTTGTCGCGTCGTTCCATTCGACTACATCTATGAAAGCCATCCATTAACTCCATTATTCTATGTAAAGTGAGGCTGTTCCAAAACGCGCCTTATGGCGTCAGTTTTGGACAGGCTCAAGTATATCGAACAATTAAAGCGTCTCCCGCTCCCTGTCGTCAGCCATGTAGACTTCTATTATAAAACAATACTAGCATAAAAAAATAGGCTTGGCAATAGATTTTATGAGTTTTAGGCTGCAATTTTATTCGCAGTGGGGTGTAATACCCGCGCCTTGGGGCGGGAGGTTCATGTGTAGGGCGCCGCGCAATATGCCGGCAAGCGGCATGGCCCGTTCCCGTGTCCAACTCCCCTGATCCCCCGGCAGCCGGGCCGCCCCGTGTATCCATCTCCCCGCTATAAGCTGTCGCGTCAGTTCAAACCGATCTATCCCCTCCCAATGGTTCATAGCCCCTGTTGCGCCGACACCCTTTTGTTTCATTTGTCGCGTAAAATGAGGCTGTTTCAAAACTTCAGTTTTGAAACAGCTGCCTTAGATTTAGAGGGAAAAACGGGCCAAAAGCCCGTTTTTCCAAAGCCTGTTTCAAAACTAACCCGAACTACG
>JAIRLZ010000286.1 GCA_031259035.1 Treponema sp.
AAAGAACTCAAAAGAACTGCAAGGGGTGGAAAAGACATTCTAGTTAAGTGTATATAATATAAAGCGATATAAAGAAAACTCAAAAGAACTAAAAGCAGTGGACACTACTATAAACTAACCGGAACGTTATATGCCATATTTTTGAAATTTTTCATAAAACGTATACTTTTATGGTGATAGTCGCAAAGAAGGTTGACGAGCAGTTACAGAGCAAGCAGGCCCTCGGCTTGCGTGGCGGCTATTGTCTTGAAACCGCCGCTCCGCATCGTGTTATACAGGCCGTCGGCAAGAAAATCCGAGCCGCGATACACCCGCGAAAAAAGCGCGTTGTACCGGTTCACGTATTTCGTTCCGAAACCCCGCACGCTCCTGTTCCTTTCTTTGATAAAATGGTGACACCCATTGACCTCGTTTATCCGATAGAATCCGCCCCTTCCGGCCGCCGCGGTCGAACAGAGCGCCTGTTCTTCCAACACGTTAGAGGACGTAGCTCCATCGCGGACCATCAGGGCATCCCCGCTGATTTTTCCCCTAAATGCTCCCAGGATTTCCTCCTTGCGGACTTTCGCCCCACCGCACGCGAACACGCCTTCCCTCCCCGCTCAATGGCGGCGCGCACGCATATATATTCATCGGATATCCCGCCTTTGCTTGATGCCGCCCCGCGCTTCCCCGCCGCTCTCCAATACCCCTCAGGCGGCTCTTTCCCCTTTAAACTCTCAAGAATATACCTCTCATCCGCCTCCAGAACCCCGGATAAGGCCCCTTCCGCCCACTGTCCCCCTTCCAGACAAAAAAGTGCCTTGCGCCGCATATTGAAAACGGTCTTATGGCGCATCCCCAGACTCATCGCCGTCTGGTCTATGGGCGTTCCGTCAACCGTGTCCCGGATTGCCCGCTTCCAGGCCGCTTCGCCGCTGCGCGAGTTATACGGCGCCGTCCCGGTCGTCCGTGCGAAACTCTTCCCGCATTCCCGGCGAAGACACCGCCGTTTCCCGTGCCGACGCCCGTTCCGCGCGGCGCTTCCCGCATGGCAACGCGGACAGCCAGGGGGCTTTTGTTCCTCCTCTCGCTCCGCTTCTCTGTTCTCAAGTGTTTCTATAGCCTGATCCAGGCGCTTTTCCGGCATGTGTTTTACCAGATTTATCAACGCGGCCAGTTTGTTGTCCATAAACGGCTCCGCATCTTGCTCAAGGGTAGCATACTGCCAACTTACTCGTCAACCTTCTTTGCGACTATCATCATAAAAATATACGCTTGACTTGAATTTTTAAACAAGATATTATAAAAATCATGAACAAACTTTTTTATGGTGACAACTTGACTATAATGTGGAAAATGTCCGCTGAAAGCGTGGATTTAATATATCTTGATCCTCCATTCAATAGTAACAGAAGTTATAATCTGCTGTACAAAAATACAACAGGGTTGCCTATCCTCGAACAAATAGAGGCGTTCTGCGATACATGGGAATTTGATTATGAGAAATCTGAAATGGCTTATGATATACCTAATATTATGCGGGAATATGGCATTCAAAATGACGTTGTTCAGTTTTGGTTTTATTTGGCGCTGGCTTTAAAAAGTACAAATCCCAAATTGTTGGCATATTTAGCTTACATGACAATAAGGCTTATAGAAATGCGCCGCATTTTAAAATCAACAGGGTCGATTTATTTACATTGCGATCCAACCGCAAGCCATTATCTAAAAGTTGTACACCCGTATCGCGCCGCTCTTTCGCTTTGTTCCGTAACCGGCTTCCCTTCCTCCTCATTCAACAAGATCAGTATGTGAGCGCGCCTTACCTGCCGCGCCGGGTACGCCCCCTTGCTGACGATCTCCTCCAACCGCTTCTTTTCGCCTTTCGTTAAATGCACCCGATAAACCTTTCCCCTCATACTGATTACCCCTCCCATGGGCAGGGTGTTTTATACCAGAGCTTTTAGCTTAATCAAGGTGCTAGCACCTCGTAACAACTAAATATTTACTCGGTGATTTGCGGATAAAGCCGTTTGAGTTTTATGCGGGCATCCACCGTGGTGAAATGCCAGTCCACCCCCTTTTGCCTCCAGTTTCTCTGAGTATCCCATGCCGATAGTTCGGCATTGAGGGTGGCAATATCACCAATACGCCTGACTCCCAGACACTGGGCCGCCAACGCCGACAACTCCAGCTCAGCGATATCAAGCCAACTCCCCTGTTTGGAGGTAAAGCGCGGTTCAAGTTTTTGAGCGAGCCGAAAGGCTTCCGCGAGGGGAAAGGTTTCATACAACGACGAAATCACCTGAGCATTAAGATTGTCCATCACCAATACGACTTTTTCCGCGTTCGGATACCGATTGTCCAAAACCCATTTCACCCGATGCGCCCAATCCTTCCTGGTTCCGCGCTCAAACGCTTCCGCGTATCGCCAGCCGGCGAGCGGCTCCGTGAAAAATGCCGCGGGCGCCCTCACGCTTGCGCTCGCCGTCAACTTTCTCCACCACGCCGGGTTTCATCGCGATCGGCTCGCGAACTTCACCGAGCAATTGAAATGGTTTCTCGTCCATACAGACCGCTGGTTTGGCCGGATCATATGCCCGCGAATAGACTTCCAACACATCTTCCATCGAGGCAACACATGCGGCGTTTCGCCCGGGAGGAACGCGCCAATACGCTTTTAGGCGCGGTTTGAGTGGTGTTTTTTTAAAACGCGTTGAACTGGCTTAAACGAAATTGAATCAATATAATGCAGCAATTCCACGCATTTGTCGGCCAACTGGCGGACGCTCCGCTTTGCGTACACCCGCGCTACGGGAGCGCGTGCGAGCGATGATTGAGCTTCCATTTCACCGGCAATCTTTGGCTCAACAGGCGGCGTTTCGCGCTTCTTTCGCCGCAAAAATTCAGACGCGCTTTCCGCCGCGATGAACGCCCGCTTCGCGTCATTCACGGTTTGACGGGCAACTCCGAGCTTTTCCGCAATCCGCGACTGGGTCAATGGCGCGCGTCCGTCCGCTTCATCAAGCCCGAGAATTATTTTTGCTCGATTTACCAGTCTGACACGGTGTTTTCCGGTCTTCGAATACTTTTCGAGATCGCTCCGTACCGTCGAACTGAGTGCGATTTTGATGCGCTTCCCTCTCATTATGATTCACCTCTTCGTATAAGATGACTTCATAATAGCACAGCATGGATTATTTGTATTGTTTTAATTGACACAATGTACTAGGGGTCAGCGGACGGCGGCCAGGAGGTCCTGTTCCTCAAAGCCCGAGAGCCGGTCATAGCCGATATATTCCCGGACGATGGCGCCGTTTTTTTGTTCGACGAAGCAGTTGTCATTTTCCTTGTGGTCGCGGCTGCGGGTGAAGAGGAGGCGTTGTTGTTTGCGCCAGATTTCAGTGGCATGGTTGATAAATTCCGAGCCATTATCGCGCGGAAACTTCGTTTCCGATGGAACTCCAAAACGGGGAAGGGGACGGTGGTTCTGATATGCAAGAGGGCCTTGAAAGTCCAGAAATGGGCGTTATTGAGGAGGGAACGGAGTTCCGTCCAGCCTGAAGCGACATCGGTGGCGGTCAAGGTATGGACATACTGGCCAAAAGCGGTCTGTCCTCAGGGGTGGCGGACTCAAGTCCGACCGTGTCGATTTGCCGGAAACCGGGTGT